>DATGSU010000161.1:0-12286 GCA_035302305.1 Wenzhouxiangella sp.
TCCGGGCGACACCTACGGCCTGGCTCTCAACCTTGAGCGCGATTCGGTCGGTGCGGTTGTCATGGGTGACTACACCCATATCAAGGAAGGCGACACCGTACGCTGCACCGGCCGCATTCTGGAAGTGCCGGTTGGTGAGGCGCTGCTCGGCCGCGTGGTGGACTCGCTGGGAAATCCCATTGACGGCAACGGGCCCATCGATACCGACCGGACCGAGCCGATTGAAAAAATTGCACCGGGTGTGATTACCCGCCAGGCAGTCGAGCAGCCGATTCAGACCGGGCTGAAATCCATCGACGCCATGGTTCCAATCGGTCGCGGCCAGCGTGAGCTGATCATCGGCGACCGCCAGACCGGCAAGACCGCCGTGGCCATTGATGCCATCATCAACCAGAAGGGCACCGGCATCAAATGCATCTATGTGGCTGTTGGCCAGAAGGCATCGTCAGTGGCTGCCGTGGTGCGCAAGCTAGAAGAACACGGTGCCATGGAACACACCATCGTGGTGGCTGCCAACGCGTCCGAATCGGCCGCGCTGCAGTACATCGCCCCTTATGCCGGCTGCGCCATGGGCGAATACTTTCGCGACCGCGGTGAAGATGCGCTGATTGTTTATGACGACCTGACCAAGCAGGCCTGGGCCTATCGCCAGGTGTCTTTGCTGCTGCGTCGTCCGCCTGGCCGTGAAGCCTATCCTGGCGACGTGTTCTATCTCCACTCGCGTCTGCTGGAGCGTGCCTCGCGGGTCAACGCCGACTTTGTCGAGCGTGCGACCAACGGTGAGGTCAAGGGCAAAACCGGCTCACTGACCGCCCTGCCCATTATTGAAACCCAGGCTGGCGACGTGTCGGCATTTGTGCCCACCAACGTTATTTCGATTACCGACGGCCAGATCTTCCTGGAAACCGACCTGTTCAACGCCGGTGTGCGTCCGGCCATCAACGCCGGGCTTTCGGTGTCACGCGTTGGTGGTGCGGCCCAGACCAAGGTCATCAGAAGGCTGGGCGGTGGGGTAAGGTTGGCCCTGGCGCAGTATCGTGAGCTGGAAGCTTTCTCCCAGTTTGCCTCCGACCTTGATGAAGCCACCCGCAAGCAGCTTGAGCGCGGGCAGCGCATCATGGAACTGATGAAGCAGGCCCAGTACAGCCCGCTGTCGGTGGCTGACATGGCCGTCAGTCTGTTTGCGGGCAACGAGGGCTACCTTGACGACCTGCCGCTGGACAAGGTGGTGTCGTTTGAAAACGCGCTGCGAGATTACATGAATGCCAGCCACAAGGAGCTGCTCGACAAGATCAACGAGTCGGGTGACTGGAATGACGAGCTTGAGTCGGCCATGCGCTCGGCGGTTGACGAGTTCAAGAAGACCGGCAGCTGGTAACAGCGGTCGCAGTCGGAAGAATAGCCCCCAACGGAATCAGAGCCTGGAAGCAAGATGAGCGGATCTAGAGAAATTGTCGGTCAGATCAGAAGCGTGCAGAACACCCGCAAGGTGACCAGCGCGCTGGAGATGGTTTCAGCCAGCAAGATTCGCAAGGCCCAGGATTTGATGCAGGCATCGCGGCCCTACGCGCGCATGATGCGCCAGGTCATTGGGCATCTGGCCCATGCCAGCCCCGAATATAAACACCCTTTTACGGTTGAGCGTGAAGAGCCCAAAAGGGTGGCCTACATTGTGTTGGCCACCGACCGCGGGCTGTGTGGCGGGCTTAACAGCAACCTGTTCCGCCAGCTGCTGGGCGATTTTCAGGACTGGCAGGAAAAGGGCGTGGAAATCACCACGGTTCTTGTCGGGCGCAAGGCAGCCCAGTTTTTCCGCCGGCTCAAGGTGGATGTGGCGGCCGCCACCCAGGACCTGGGCGAGCAGCCGCGGCTTGAAAGCCTCATCGGAGCGGTGAAGGTGGTTCTTGACGGCTACCGCGAAGGCGAAATCGACCGCGTTTTCCTGTGCTACAACCAGTTTGTAAACACCATGACCCAGCGCCCGGTGGCCGAGCCCCTGCTGCCCCTGCCGCCGGCTGAAGAAGAGGACATGCGGCAAAACTGGGACTATCTCTACGAGCCCAATGCCGAACAGCTGCTTGATGATGTTCTCATTCGCTACATAGAGTCGCTGGTTTATCAGGCCGCGCTTGAAAACGTGGCCAGCGAGCAGGCCGCACGCATGGTGGCCATGAAGAGCGCCTCCGACAACGCCAGCAGCCTGATCGAGGATTTGCAGCTGGCCTATAACAAGGCGCGCCAGGCGGCCATTACCCAGGAAATCTCGGAGATTGTCGGCGGCGCTGCCGCTGTTTGATGTCCCGAACTTGTTGAACTACATGCTGCCGGCAGCGGCAGCACGACAATACAAACATCAGGATTGATGAAAATGAGCAAAGGCAAGATTGTCCAGATCATCGGTGCAGTAGTCGACGTGGAGTTCCCGCGTGGCGAGGTGCCAAAGGTTTATGACGCGCTGATCGTCGATGATGCCGACGTCATGCTCGAAGTGCAGCAGCAGTTGGGCGATGGCGTTGTGCGCACCATTGCGCTGGGCACCACCGACGGCCTGACCCGCCACCGCGACGTCACCAATACCGGCAAGCCCATCAGCGTGCCGGTGGGTGAAAAGACGCTGGGCCGGATCATGGACGTCATGGGCAATCCTGTTGATGAGGCCGGTGAAATCGGTGCCGAGGAGCACTGGCCCATTCACCGCAAGGCCCCCTCGTTTGAAGAGCAGGCCGCCAGCGACGAGCTGCTGGAAACCGGCATCAAGGTTATCGACCTGGTGTGCCCGTTTGCCAAGGGCGGCAAGGTTGGCCTGTTTGGGGGCGCCGGTGTGGGTAAGACCGTCAACATGATGGAGCTTATCCGCAACATCGCCATTGAGCACTCGGGTTATTCAGTATTTGCCGGCGTGGGTGAGCGCACCCGCGAAGGTAACGACTTCTACCACGAAATGAAGGAGTCGGACGTTCTCGACAAGGTGGCGCTGGTCTACGGCCAGATGAACGAGCCGCCCGGCAACCGCCTGCGCGTGGCGCTCACGGGCCTGACCATGGCCGAGTACTTCCGTGATGAAGGCCGCGACGTGCTGATGTTCATCGACAACATCTACCGTTACACGCTGGCCGGAACCGAGGTGTCCGCCCTGCTTGGCCGCATGCCGTCGGCGGTGGGCTACCAGCCGACACTGGCCGAGGAAATGGGCGTGCTGCAGGAACGCATTACCTCCACCAAGACCGGCTCCATCACGTCCATCCAGGCGGTTTATGTTCCGGCCGACGACCTGACCGACCCGTCACCGGCCACGACCTTTGCTCACCTCGATGCCACCGTGGTACTGTCGCGCCAGATTGCCGAGCTGGGAATCTACCCGGCAGTCGACCCACTTGACTCCACCTCGCGTCAGCTCGACCCGCTGGTGGTCGGCCAGGAGCACTATGACGTGGCCCGCAAGGTTCAAAACACCCTGCAGCGCTACCAGGAGCTCAAGGACATCATCGCCATTCTGGGCATGGATGAGCTCAGCGAAGAAGACAAGCTGACCGTGGCGCGCGCGCGCAAGGTCGAACGCTTCTTCTCGCAGCCTTTCTTTGTGGCCGAAGTGTTTACCGGCTCACCAGGCGTCTATGTCTCGCTCAAGGACACCATCCGGGGCTTCAAGGGCATTGTCGAAGGTGAATACGACCATCTGCCCGAACAGGCCTTTTACATGGTCGGAACCATTGAGGAAGCCATCGAGAAAGGCGCCAAGATGGCCGACAAGGCGGCCTGAGGCCAGCCGGATCGACAAATAAACTGACTGCAAACATCTCCGGAGCCAGCATCCAGCCATGACCTCGACCATACACTGCGATATTGTCAGCGCCGAAGCCGAAATCTTTTCCGGCGAGGCGGAGTTGGTAGTTGCGCCTGGTTCCGAAGGCGAGCTGGGCATCGCCCCTCGCCACGCGCCCCTGCTGACCCGGCTCAAGCCGGGCCAGGTAAGAATCAAGCTGCCCGAGGGCGGAGAGGAAGTGTTCTACGTTTCGGGCGGGCTGATGGAAGTGCAGCCCCATGTGGTCACCGTTCTTTCCGATACGGCGGCCCGCGCCGACGCGCTCGACGAAGCCGCAGCGTTGCAGGCCAAGGAAGAGGCCGAGCGCGCGCTTGCCGACAAGGCCAGCGGCCTGGAGTTTGCCCAGGCCCAGGCTCAGCTGGCGCAGGCCATGGCTCAGCTGGCTGCCCTTGAGCGCTTGAGAAAATCACTCAAGCGCTAAATCCCCCAAGACCTCATGCCGAACGGCTGGCAGGGCCGGTCGCTACAACCTGCCATACTAATTTCTGCCCAGTGGTGTTATATTGCCACTGCATCCGGCTCGCAGCTTCCAGTGTGATGCGCGGGACTGCCTCACAGCCGCCGGCCGGATTCCTTTCACTACACAAGCAACCCGGCATGGTGGACGAAGATTTCGCCAGCATGAATCGCCGCCTGCAGGAGCTGCGGCAGGAACACCGCGACCTGGACCAGGCCATAGAACGGCTGGCCGACAACCCGGCCATGGACCAGCTGCAGCTGCGGCGCATGAAGAAACGCAAGCTGCGGCTGCGTGATCAGATTGCCTGGTATGAGAGCTGCCTCATTCCCGACCTCGATGCCTGACTGTTGAGCGTACAGGGCGCTCCGGCCGGCACCGATCAGCTCTGTGCGGCAGAATCCCGCTCGCCCTTCGCGTCGCTGTCAAGCTCCAGCAGCTGGGGAGTGGCCTGGATAATGGCGTGGCGAATTTCCTTGTTGAGTATCAGCCGGGCGTCGCGCGAAAATGTCTTGAGCCTGCTTCCAAACTCCAGGCAGCCGTTGTCGTCCCGCGAGATGAAGCCGGTGTCGAACATGGCCGCGATGAACTGGCGGAACAGCGTCCGATCATAAAATTCAGGGGCCTCAAATTCATGCAGCATGGAAATGCGCTGAGCTGTAAGTATGCAGAGCTTTTCCAGCTGCCCGCGGGTAAGCGTCCCCGAACCGTTCTTGACAAGCACCGACATGGTGATGAAGTAGCGCTCGAAGGTCTGCAGCAAGGAGCCGCCAAGAAGGCGCAGATAATAGCTTTCATCGCTGCCGCCGGTGGTGCGCTTGACGGTGTCGGCAGAGTCGACCAGCAGGCCCAGTTCGACCAGTACGGCAATGGACCTTTCGATGATGTCGTCGGCCTGATCGTGGTTCCAGGGCAGGAAAAGCTCGCGGCGGATAAACGGGTACACCGTTCTGGAAAGAGCCTTGAGGCGGGTGCGGGTCACCCTTTGGGTGTTGAGAAAGCAGCAGGCCACCCAGGCGCTGACCGCCAGCAGATGGGACGTGTTGTTGCGGAAATAGGTCATCAGAACAGCGCGGTTGGCATCGGTGCGAATGATGCTGCCCAGCTGATGGTCGTGGCGCTCGACAATGCCCAGCTCAATGCCGTAATCAATGATTTCCTGTGGCGACATGGGCGTGATGGTGATGCGCTCGGAATAGTCGTTCATCGCAATGATGTTTTTGAGCAGGGCCAGCGTCTTTTCCAGATCGCTCTCATCAAGCGCGTGCTTGCGGCTGGCCAGCAAGGCCGTCGACAGCAGGTTGACGGGGTTGACGTCGGCCGCCGCATTGATGTTGGTCATTATCCTGTCGGCCAGATCATCAATGGCCGCCGTCAGCCACGCCGGCCGGCCCTGGGTGTTCAGGTCTTCGCTGCGCCAGTCGGGCTGGTGCTGCTCCAGCAGTTTTTCCAGCTCAATGGGCTGGCCGAAACTGACTGCAACCTGGCCGTAGTTCTTGCGCAGGATATTGATGACGTTTCTGAGGTCGGAAAGTGACTCGGGCTTCTTCTGCTGGCCGGACAGTTCGGAGATATAGGCATTGCCTTCGGCCAGGCGCTCATAGCCAATATAAACAGGCTGGAAAAGAACCGGGCGGCTTGGGTTGCGCAAAAACGCCCTGACCGTGATGGCCAGCATGCCGCCACGTGGCGGCAACAGGCGTCCGGTCCGCGAGCGGGTGCCTTCAATGAAGTATTCCATGGCCACGCCACGGTCCATGATCAGCGAAACATACTCGTTGAACACGGCGGTATACAGCTGCTGGGCCCGAAAGGATCGCCGCAGAAAAAATGCGCCGCCGCGTCGCAGCAGCGGGCCGATGATGGGCATGTTCAGATTGACGCCGGCGGCAATATGCGGCGGCACAAAGCCGTTGCGGTTAAGCAGGTATGACAGCAGGATGTAGTCGATATGACTGCGGTGGCAGGGTACATAAACAATTTCATGCCCGGCCTGGGCCTCCCTGAACTTGCTGAAGTGATGGATGTTGACGCCGCCATAGATGCGATTCCAGAACCACGTCAGCAAAATTTCCGCAATGCGGACAAAGGTATAGGAATAGTCCGCCGCGATTTCTCTAATGTACTTGCGCGCAATCTTTTCGGCCTTGTAGGGGTCGATGTTGTCGCGCCGGGCCTTGGCGGCAATGGCCTGCTGGACATTGTCGGAGCGTATGACGCGCTCCACCAGCGTTCTGCGGTGGGAGCGGTCCGGGCCGATGGCCGATGTACGAACACGCTTGAAGTGCACCCTGAGAATGCGGCTTGCGCGGCCAAGTGCCTGCTCGTGATCTTCGGTTTCTTCCAGGACCTTGCCAAGATCAATCGGCTTGCCAAACTGCACGATGGTGCTACGTCCGTTGATAAGAGTCGACAACAGGCGGCGCAGGCGGCCAACCACGGCCCAGTTTTCGGCAAACAGGATTTTGAAAAAGCTCTTTTCCTTGTCCGGCGCCCGTCCGACAAAAACGGTGACCGGAACAAGCTGTACAGAGGCCAGCCTGGCCGGATCGGATTCATCGATCAGCCGGGTCAGCATGTGGGGGTAGCGGCTTTTTCGGCGACGCGAGAAAAAGCCGGTGTCCCTGCGGGACGAGCACCAGGAGCGGGTCAGGTTCGCCCCGGTAGCGGTAAAGGGGGCAACAGGCCTGGGCCAGTCCAGATCACGACAGGTCTGGTCGGTGATCAGCAGGGAACTGAGGCGGTAATGATCGAGCACAAAAAAAACGGGGCGATCAGGATCCACCTCAAACTCGTCAAGCTCTTTGGGCAAAACCGACGAACGAACCCACAAATGAAGGATGCGGCGCCATAGGGCCAGCCACATAACGTGCAGGCGCGCAGACCAGCTGGAAGGATTGTTCGAGCTTGACATGGCTACAGGGCAAGGGAGATGGCTTGATTTTACCACCGGCGGCTAAAAGCCACCGGCGCAAAAAAACCGGGCCCCCTTTGCAGTGCGGCCCGGTAACCGGCTAGACCGGAAGAGCATAGTCTTGATTGTTGATTGCGAAGGCGTGAAAGTGCACCCCTTCAAAGCGAAATCATACGCCAATACGGGGTTGTTAATCAAGCCGGTTATGTGTCGGTTATATCTGATTGAAATATCGAGATATTTCCTTTTGAAGGCCGGCGGCGGCCGCTGCCGGATCATCGGCATCGCGAATGGGGCGGCCGACAACCAGGTAGTCGGCGCCGGCGCTCAGGGCGTCGGCGGCGCTGAGCGTGCGCTTTTGTTCGTCCTGGTTGGCCACCGGACGAATGCCGGGGCACACGGCAATCAGGCGATTGTCGACTTCTTGACGCAGCGCGGCAACCTCAAGCCCGGAGGACACCACGCCGGCGCAGCCAAGCGCCAGGGCACGACGCGCACGTGACAGCACCAGGGCTTCGATATCACAGTCAAACCCCAGGTCGGCCATGTCGTTTTCGTCCAGGCTGGTCAGGGCGGTAACGGCCAGAATGCCGGTTTCGTCGCTGTTGGCAACCGCTTCGGCAATCATGCCGTCGTTGCCGTGAACGGTCAGAAAGTCGACGCCGCGCCTGGCCAGCTGGGCGGTGGCGCGACCAACCGTGGGCGGAATGTCAAAAAGCTTGAGGTCGGCAAACACGCGCTTGCCCAGCTGCTTGAGCTCATCGGCAAGCTCGAAGTAGTCGCCGCTCAAGAAAAGCTCCAGGCCGAGTTTGTAAAAATTGACGTGATCGCCCAGCGTGCGGATCAGCGCTCTGGCCTGGTCGGCGCTGGCCACGTCCATGGCAAATATCAGCCGCTCGTTGACCGGAATGGCTTTGCGGTTGTCAGGCAGGGTCATGAAAGTGCTCCACAATTATTTTGGCAATGCGTTCGGGGTGTTGCATATGAAGGTGGTGGCCTCCGCTGCCGCCGTCGCGATCCTGCCCGTTGACCATGGCCGCCAGCCGTTTGCGGTATCGGGTCGCATCAAAGATGCCGCTGGCCGGGTTGGCGCGTATGGAAACGGTGGGTGCTTCGATGTTTTGGAGAAGATCCAGGATCTGCTCTTCGGTGTAGCGGTGGCTGCTGGGCCAGGTCAGGCGCACATCATGGCGCCAGCGCCAGCCTTCCGGCTCACGGATCAGGCCGCGCTCGGCCAGCAGTTCGGCGCTGCTTGTATCAAGATCACGCCCCTGGGAGCGAGCCGCCACCGCCGCCGCGCGCGTGGCGTGAACGCGGCGCCGGCGCGGGCGGGAGCGTTCAATGGCCGTGCGCCACTGCTGTGCGGTCTGTCGTGCTGGATGAGTGAGCGGGCCCAGGCCTTCAATCAGGGCCAGGGAGGCAATGCGCTGCGGCGCTGCGGCCGCAGTCAGTGTGCATACGGCGCCTCCCAGTGAATGCCCAAGCAGGTTGGCCTGCGCCCAGCCCAGGTCGTCCATGATGGCCAGCAGGTCGAAGACATAGTCGTCGATGTGGTAGCGGGTGCCGTCCGGACGGGGTGCCGACAGGCCGTGGCCCGGCAGGTCAATGGCCACAACATCCATGCCGGAAAGCAGGCTGCCCATGGGCACAAAGGAGCCGGCGTTGTCCAGCCAGCCGTGTACGGCCAGCACCGGAATGTCGCCATTTTGCCAGCGCAGTCCGTGAATTCTTTCCTCACAAAGCTCAATGCGTGTCATGACTTGCGGCCCCGTCAAAGACGCTGGAGGCTGGCGTAGGCCAGCACCAGCCACTTGGTTCCGGCCTGCTCGAAATTGACCTGCACCCGAGCGCTGTCGCCGCTGCCTTCAACGCTGACCACCGTGCCTTTGCCAAAGCGTTCATGGCTGACTGTGGAGCCAAGATCAAAATCATGCTCAACAGACGGCGTGGATGAGCTCGCCGATGGAAAAAGCCCGGTCTGGTTTCGAGCCTTGGGGCGGATGTGCTCCGTCAGCTCCTCGGGCAGTTCATCCAGGAAGCGGGAGGGCCAGGTGGTGGAAAACTGGCCGTGCAAATGGCGCGACTCGGCATAGGTCATATAAAGCTCGCGCATGGCGCGGGTCATGCCGACATAGCACAGCCGCCGCTCTTCAGCCAGCCGGTTGGGATCCTCGATTGACTTGTGGTGCGGGAACAGGCCTTCTTCCATGCCCGCCATGAATACCAGTGGAAACTCGAGGCCCTTGGCCGAGTGCAGGGTCATGAGCTGCACGCAGTCTTCCCAGGCATTGCCTTCATGATCGCCGGCCTCCAGTGCCGCCTGCGACAGAAAGGACGCCAGCGGGCTCAGGCCGGCCTGCTCATCTTCCGGTGGCTGCCAGAAGCTTTCGGCGGCGTGGGCCAGCTCGGTCAGGTTCTCTTCGCGGCCTTCGGCCCGTTCGGGTGCCTCGCGCTGCCTGTACCAGCGACCCAGATCGGCGGCGGCAATCACCTGGCTCACCAGATCACCAAGCGTGGCCTCGGAGGTGGCTTCATCCAGATCCAGGATCAGCTTGAGAAAACCACTTACGGCGTTGCCGGCCCGGGCCGAGAAGGCGCCATCTTCAAGCATGCCGGCAGCGGCCGCAAACAGGGAGCAGTTGTGCCCGGCAGCCCGTTCGCGAATGGCGGCCACCGTGCGCTCGCCTATGCCCCGTGCCGGCACGTTGACCACGCGCTCGAAAGCGGCATCATCGTCGCGGTTGTGCACCAGCCGCACATAGCTCATGGCATCCTTGATTTCGGCGCGCTCAAAAAAACGCTGGCCGCCGTAGACACGGTAGGGGATGTCCTCGCCCAGCAGCCGCTGTTCGAACAGGCGTGACTGGGCGTTGGAGCGGTACAGCACGGCCACGTCGCTGGCGGCATTGCCCCGCTCCAGCCAGTCGCGGATGCGGGCAACGACAAAGTCCGCCTCCTCGTCGGCGCTGAAGGCTGAAAATATCCGAACGGGCTCTCCTTCCTCACCGTCTGACCACAGGTTTTTCCCCATGCGGTCGGGGTTGTTGGCGATGACCCCGTTGGCGGCCTTGAGAATGGTGGCCGTTGAGCGATAGTTTTGTTCGAGCCGAATCGTGAGCGGGTCAAAGTCACGGGCAAAATCAGACACATTTTCGACCCGGGCGCCGCGCCAGCCATAAATCGACTGGTCGTCGTCACCCACGACGAAAAGGCGGGATTTGGGCCCGGCAATGATGCGCACCAGCGCGTACTGGAGCTCATTGGTGTCCTGAAACTCGTCTATCAGGACATGCCCAAAGCGCTGCTGATACTGCTTTTGCAGGGCCGGATTGTCGCGCAGCAGCTCCAGGGTGCGCAGCAAAAGCTCGGTAAAGTCGACCAGGGCCGAGCGCTCGCAATAGGCCTGGTAGCTGCGGTAGATTGCCACCTGGCTGAGCGCATGGGCGTTGTCAAATGATTCGATGTTGTCGGGCCGCCGTCCGCTGCCCTTGTGATGATTGATGAAGTACTGCATCTGGCGCGCCGGGAATTCGCCTTCATCAAGTTCCATGTCGCGAATGACGCGCCGCACCAGGCGGTGCTGGTCCTCGCTGTCCAGAATCTGAAAGGTGTCGGGCAGGCCGGCCTCCCTGGCGTGCATGCGCAAAATACGGTGACAGATGCCGTGAAATGTGCCTATCCACAGCCCTTCGGGGCGCATGTCAAGCAGCTCGCCGACCCGGCTGCGCATTTCACCGGCCGCCTTGTTGGTAAAGGTTACGGCCAAAAGCCCCATGGGGCTGACATGGTGGACGCGAATCAGCCACGCAATGCGGTGGACCAGTACACGCGTCTTGCCCGAGCCCGCGCCGGCCAGCACCAGCACGTGCTCGTCGCCGGCGGTAACCGCCTGGCGCTGGGCTTCATTGAGCTCGTCAAGCAGATCGCTGACGTCCATGAATGTTCACCGCTGTGAAGGTTTGTAAAAAAGCACGTCCACGAGCCACCGCCTGACGGCAGCCGGGCTCACGTGATATCTGTTCGGGCTGCTTCCTGGCGCGCCAGGGCATGGAGCCCGATATCGGCGCGCACAAAGCCGCCGTCAAACGAAATGTTTCTGATGTGATGATAGGCCCTGGCCTGCGCCGATGCCGCATCGCTGCCCAGGGCGCACAGGGCCAGCACACGCCCGCCGCTGGTCACCGTTTGTCCGTTGTCGTCAATGGCTGTGCCGGCATGGAAGACCTTGACATCAGGCGGGAACTCCGCGTCCAGCCCGGCAATGACGCGGCCTTTTTCATAGGTATCCGGATAGCCGCCCGATGCCATGACAACGGCAAGCGCGGTGCGCTCGTCCCATTCAGGCTGTACGGAATCAGGGCGGCCTTCCAGGGTTTTTTCGATAATGTCAACCAGGTCGGAGCGCAGCCTGAACATGATGGGCTGGGCTTCCGGGTCGCCAAAGCGGGCATTGAATTCCAGTACCCTGGGCCCCTGGGCCGTAAGCATGACGCCGGCGTACAAAAAGCCGGTGAAGGGAAACCCTTCGCTGCTCAGCCCCGCCAGAGTGGGCTCGATTATTTTTCCGATGATTTCGCTGTAGGTTTTTTCATCGACTGCCGGGGTGGGCGACAACGCGCCCATGCCGCCGGTGTTGGGCCCCCTGTCGCCGGCATCGCGGCGCTTGTGGTCCTGGCTGGAGGCCATGGGCAGGTATTTTGTGCCATTGGCCACCACGATGAAGCTGGCCTCCTCCCCGGTCATGAATTCCTCGACAACCACGCGCTTGCCGGCGCTGCCGAAAGACTGGCCTGACAGCATGCCGGCCAGGGTGGCGCGCGCCTCTTCTTCGGTATCGACGATGATGACGCCCTTGCCGGCCGCCAGGCCATCGGCCTTGAGCACCACGGGCAGCCCGATTTCACGGACCAGGGACATGCCCTGGTCAACATCCTCGACCACGCCAAAGCCTGCCGTTGGAATGTTGTGGCGGGCCATGAAGTCCTTGGCAAACGCCTTGGACGATTCAAGCCGCGCCGCGCCTGCATTGGGCCCGAAGCATTTCAGGCCGGCCTGTTCAAAGCGGTCGACAATGCCGGCCGCCAGCGGCGCT
>DATGSU010000162.1:0-2534 GCA_035302305.1 Wenzhouxiangella sp.
GTCCATATAGCCGATTGAGTGGTTGTAGGGCTTGGATTCGGCCAGCTTTTCGGTGGCCCGGTGCAGCAGGCCGACATGCGGATCGGCGCGCACCACGGTTTCGCCCTCAAGCTCGAGAATAAGCCGCAGCACGCCGTGCGCGGCCGGATGCTGGGGGCCGAAGTTGATGGTGAAGTTGCGAATCTCGCTCATGGCTCACCCCTTTCAACAGTCGGGTCAATATGCCAGTGGTCGGTGCGCACCACGCGCGCCACGGTGACGCGCGGCTCGATCTCGACCGGTTCGTATATCACCCGGCCCTTGTCCTCGTCATAGCGCACGGTCACGTTTCCGATCAGCGGGAAGTCCTTGCGGAACGGATGGCCGATAAAGCCGTAGTCTGTCAGCAGGCGGCGCAGGTCGGGGTGGCCTTCAAAAATGATTCCAAAAAGGTCGAACGCCTCGCGCTCGTACCAGTTGACCGAGTTCCAAACCTCGATCAATGACGGCAGCACGGGCATGTCGTCATCGGGCGCATAGCAGCGCAGCCGCAGGCGCCGGTTGTGGGCCAGCGACAGCAGATGGACGATGACCGCAAAGCGGTTGGGAATGTCTTCGGCCTCGGGGCGATCGGCCCAGGAAAAGCGTCCGGGCCCCAGACCTTCGGCCGCGCGCGAAAACCCGCTGCCGGTGGCTTCGGCGGTTTCCCACTCGCTGTCGCCAAAGCCCAGGTAGTCGATTCCGCACAGGTCGGTGAGCTGCTCAAACGCCAGCTCCGGCTCGTCGCGCAGCATCCAGGCCGCATCAAGCCAGTGTTCGCGGGCTATTTCCACGGTCAGCTGGCCGCGGTGCTCTTCAATGGCGACGATGCGCTCACCCAGCGTGTCGGTCAGCGCCTGCACAAGGGGCTGGTTTTTTGAACTGAATTCGGTCATTTGCGGGCTATGGTGTTGGTGCGGCGGATTTTTTTGGTCAGCTGCAAAATGCCGTAAACCAGCGCTTCGGCGGTTGGCGGGCAGCCGGGGACATAGATATCGACCGGCACGATGCGGTCGCAGCCGCGGGTGACCGAATAGGAATAGTGGTAATAGCCGCCGCCGTTGGCGCACGAGCCCATGGAAATGACCCATTTCGGATCGGCCATCTGGTCGTAGACCTTGCGCAGCGCGGGCGCCATCTTGTTGACCAGGGTGCCGGCGACAATCATGACGTCGGACTGGCGCGGGCTGGCGCGAAAGATGACGCCGAAACGGTCGAGGTCGTAGCGCGGGCCGGCCGCGTGCATCATTTCAACCGCGCAGCAGGCCAGGCCGAAAGTCACCGGCCACATGGAGCCGGTGCGCGCCCAGTTGATGAGCGCATCGGCGCTGGTGGTGACAAAACCCTTGTCTATCAGCGGGTTGTCGCCGCCGGGGCGAAGAATGTCATCAACCTGGCCCAGCGGGACCGGGTTGTGCATGATGTTGCTTATTCCCATTCAAGCGCTCCCTTTTTCCATTCGTAAACAAAGCCGATTACCAGGATGAGCAAAAACACGGCCATGGCGAGCAGGCCCGTCAGGCCCACAGCATCAAGGGCCACCGCCCACGGAAACATGAAGGCAATTTCGAGATCGAAAATGATGAACAGAATGGCGATCAGGTAAAAGCGCACGTCGAACTTGAGCCGCGCGTCTTCAAACGGCTCGAAGCCGCACTCGTAGGGCGACAGTTTTTCATCCGAGGGATTGCGCGGCCCCAGAATGCCGCCGGCCAGAATCAGGGCAACGCCCATGCCGACAGCCATGATCAAAAACAGCAGAATCGAAAAATAATCAGCGAACATTCATTCAACCCGCGCGAACGCAAAAAGTCGTGTCTGTGTCAGGGCACGCCACGCTGGCGCGCCCGCTGAAACTGGTGCCGAAGGCCGGAGTCGAACCGGCACAGCCGCGAGGCCACTGCCCCCTCAAGACAGCGTGTCTACCAATTCCACCACTTCGGCATTGTCAATCATCAAGGGTCTTGCAAAATCGACTTTAGTCGAGTTCCGGTGTTTCAGGCGGCTGCTCTTCGTCCGCCTCATCGCTCCCGGCCGGATCGTTCTCGGCCGGAACCTCAAGAAACTCGCCCTGCTCTTCTGTCGCAGGCTCTTCCTCGGTCACGACCTGTTCGTCTGCTGGCTGGTTGAGCAGCTGGCCGGCCACGCCAAGATCGAGCTCCTGGTCGGCACCCGTGCCGCCCGTGCGGGCCACCAGAACCGCCATGGACAGGCTGACGGCAAAAAAGGCCACGCCTATCCAGCTGGTCAGCTTGGTTAAAAACCCGGCTGAGCCGCGCGAGCCGAACACGGTGCCCGACGCGCCGGAGCCAAACGCAGCGCCCATGGTGGCGCCCGGCCCGCGCTGAACCAGAACGACCGCTACCAGGGCGACAGCCAGCAAAACGTGAAAAACAATCAAAACCGTATACATTCAATCAAATCCGTCTTCTACGCATGTGTTCAGGCGGCCTGGTAGATCGCCATGAACGAATCGGCCTGCAGCGAAGCGCCGCCAATCAGGCCACCGTCTATAT
>DATGSU010000163.1:0-9724 GCA_035302305.1 Wenzhouxiangella sp.
GAATTTCGCGCTTTTCAACCAGCGCGCCGGTGCGCCAGCCGCGCCCGTCAATGACCTGCTCGTTGGCCAGCACGGTCTGGTCAACCGGATCCCAGTTGACGGTGCCGGTTTTTTTGTAGGCAATGCCGCGCTTGAGCAGGCACAGGAAAAACCACTGGTTCCAGCGATAGTAGTCCGGGTCGCAGGTGGCCAGTTCGCGCGCCCAGTCAATGGCAAAGCCCAGCTGCCTGAGCTGGGTGCGCATGTGCTCGATGTTCTGGCGCGTCCAGCGAGCCGGCGGCACGCCGTTTTCCATGGCGGCATTTTCAGCCGGCAGCCCGAACGCATCCCAGCCCATGGGCTGCAGCACCCGGCGTCCCTGCATGCGCTGATAGCGGGCAATCACGTCGCTGATGGTGTAATTGCGCATATGCCCCATGTGCAGACTGCCCGACGGGTAGGGGAACATGCTCAGGCAGTAGTAGCGCTCGCCGCTGCCGGCATCGGCCCGGTGGGCGTCCCGCTCTTCCCAGAATTGCTGAATTTCCGGCTCCAGTTGGCCGGGGTGATAACTGTCGCTCACCTTTGTCACTGTTCCTGTCGTTGACTTGTATAAATGTCAGGCGCCGCCGAAGTGGCGCCCGGCTGCTCTGCGACCCGATCAATCAGTCATCATCTTCATGCTCATCGTTGTTGTCATTGTCATTATCTTCCTCCTCGTCAGCCTTTTCGGCCAGGCGCTGCCAGGCTTCATCGGCGCTTTCCCATGCATTGCGGGCTCTGGCGCTGGCGCCTTCCCATACGTCATCGGAAAACTCCAGCGCCTCGTCCCAGGCACGCCGGGCGGATTCACGCGCCTGTGCAGCGGCCTCATGCGCCTTTTCCCAGGCGTCGCCGCTGCTGTCGCCGGCGGCCTCCAGGGCGGCTTCCGCCTTGTCCCGCGCTTCTTCGGCAAGCTGCTGTGCACGCACCCAAACACGTTCGTGAGCGGCCTCTTCATCGGCTTCAGGGCCGCGGCTGATCAGGTCCTCAAGCTCCTTGCGGGCCTGTTCACGATTCTCTTCGGATTCGGCGTAAGCTTCAGCAGCCTTTTCACCGGCCTTTTCCAGGCTCTCGGCCGTCCGGTCAAAAGGATCGCTGACCTCCTCCGGCTCATCCGGCTGGCAGGCGACCAGAAACAGCGCCAGCAGCGCAATCAGTATGTAACGCATCGTCCATGCTCCTCGGTTTGTCAACACCACCCCTTGCAGGCTTTATCGTACCTGCATTCGATCATGCGCAACAGTCCGGGGAATTCAGCCGTACACAGACTCGAGCCAGGCCCATATGGAGCGCAGCCCCTGCGCTTCACCGCCGGAGGGGCGGCCTGGGCGGTCGGCCAGGTTCCAGGCGTAGATATCGAGGTGGTACCAGTCGATGCCGTCATCGACAAAGCTGTCGAGAAACAGCGCGGCGGTAACGCTGCCGGCAAACGGCGTGCTGCCGGTGTTGGACAGGTCGGCAATGGGCGGCTGAATCTGCTCTCGATAGGGCTCGAACAGCGGCATGTGCCACAGCGGATCCTCAAGCTCAAAGCCAAGGTCCTGGATTTGCCGTGCTGCCCCGGTATCGCGGGCGTACAGCGGCGGCAGATCCTCACCCAGGGCCACGCGGGCGGCGCCCGTCAGGGTGGCAAAATTGATGATGCGCTCCGCGCCCTCCTCGCTGGCCAGCGCCAGCGCGTCGGCCAGCACCACGCGCCCCTCGGCGTCGGTGTTGCCGATTTCAACGCTCAGCCCCTTGCGGGTTTTCACGATGTCCGACGGGCGGTAGGCGTTGCCCGATATTGCATTTTCCACCGCCGGGATATAAACCCGCAGGTTGACGTCCAGGCCCAGGGTCATGATGGTTCTTGCCAGACCCAGCACGTGGGCGGCACCCCCCATGTCTTTTTTCATCAGCACCATGCCGCTGCCGGGCTTGATATTGAGCCCGCCTGTGTCGAACACCACGCCCTTGCCAACCAGCGCCAGGGCCGGCGCGTCGTCCCGTCCCCACTGCAGGCGAATCAGTCGCGGGCCGCGATCGGCCGCCTGACCCACGGCCTGAATGGCAGGAAATTCACGGGCCAGCTCGTCGCCCTCGAATACCCTGAACCGGGCGTTGTGCTGTTTGGCCAGGCGCTGCGCTTCTGCCGCCAGCTCGGCCGGGCCCATGTCCATGGCCGGCGTGTTGACCAGATCGCGCACCCACAACATCGAACCGGTCAGGGCCTCAAGCCGCTCCTTGTGGCCCGGTTCAACAACAAGCCTCGCCGCCGGCCTGTCCATTGTCTTGTAGCGGTCGAAACGGTAATGCCCCAGCGCCCAGCCCAGCGCCAGCAGCTGGCGCTCATCATCATCAGCCTCGGTTGCAAGCCGGTAGTTTCCCGGCGGCAAAACGGCCGGCAGGTGGGCCAGCGCCCACAGTCGCCCGGTCGTGCTCCGGCCGGCCAGCACCTGCGCCAGCCTGCCCTGCTCGTCCGGAATCAGCGCATGGCTGCCGGCAGCGGCGTCAAAGCCGCTGTTTTCCACCCAGCGGCGGGCCGCCTGACCGGCACTGTCTTTCCAGGATTCAAGGCTTTCTGCATCAAGGGAATGAACGGGGATGGCGTCTTCGGCCGAGGTGGTATACATGCAATCTCCAGCAAAGCTTTTAATTTGTCGCCTGCAACTTGCTCAAGCGGTCCATGATAAATCGACTGGCATTCGCGCGCGGCCCGGCGTGAGGCCGACGGATTCAGGCCGGGCGATGACGGCGCCGGGCGATCAGCGCAAACGGCGCCTTGATGATTTCATACACCACCAGGGCGGCCACGATGCCCGCCCCGGTCCAGATCAGCGCCGGCGGGTCGAGCGGCAGGGCTGGTGAAAAGGCTTCCCAGGCGCGCCGCGCTATATCGCTGTCACCGTGGCGCAGCAGCGCCAGCGGCTGCAGGGCGGCCGGCGTGGCGGCAATGGTCTCGAACGCGACTTCAAGCTCGGCCACGCGGTCGGCAAAACCGATCACGGCCTGGCTGCGTTCGGCCGTGGTCAGCTCGGGCACCAAAATCCCGCGCTCAACCAGATCAAGGGTGCGCCGCGCCTCGTCAAGATGCCCGCCCAGGCGCTGCAGATAGGACTGGACAAACGCCGGTGCCTGCGACAGCGACATGCCGCCGGCCGCCCCGCCAAGCGCGCTGCCCATGTTGTCCAGCTTGCGTCCTGCCCAGCTCATGTCCGGCGCTCGTCAATTGCTCTCGGCAGCCGCAGCCAGCTGCACCGCCAGCCAGCCGGCCAGCTCTTCGAGCACGTCCTCCAGCGCCGTTTCCATGGCGCCAATGCCGGCATCCAAAGATTTTTCGCCGGCCGGTGCAGCAGACGCCAGCCGCGCTGTGTCCACAAGCTGCCCGCCGGCGTCAAGCAGGCGCGCAACCAGCCGGATATCTGCGCTCAGGCGGCCATTGTCGTCCACCAGCTCGAAGCGACGCACTTCAAGGTCAAGTCGGTAGTCGGCCGGCAGGCTGCCGTAGCGGCCCGCAACGGCAACGCGCTGGTCAAGATATTCAACCGCCAGCGTCTGCAGCAGATCGGGGATGCCGTCGACCCAGACCGCGCCGCTCCAGGGCTTGAGCGCGCGGTTGTGGCGCACCAGAATGCGGCTTGAATCACGCGCCCGGTCGGCTTCGGGCCGGCTCAGCGCCAAAACCGGCGCGTGCACCTGTACGGCCGGCAGCGGCGGCATTTCAATTTCGGGCGACAGCAGCCGATACTGGCGGGGGCCGCCGGTGATGCTGCAGGCGGAGACAAGCAGCATCGCAGCTGCCGCGAACGCAAGGGCCACCGAAATCCGGCCGCTGACCTGCCAGGGTTTCATCATGGTTTGTACTCCTCGGGCTGGTGCCCGCCAAACAAAAAGCCGGCCGGGTCGCGCTCAATGCGGCTGATCAGCCCCGAAAACCGTTTCAGCAGCTGGCGCAGCTCGGTAACGGTCGGCCCCAGCGGCGTAATGACCGACTGACCAAAACCGGCGGCGGCCTCCTCGTTGCTGGCCACAATGCGATCAACCCGCTCAACGGTTTGGGCCAGCTGGCTCATGGCCGACTGCAGCTGATTGGCCGCCTTGGGGAAATCCTCGGCCAGGGCCGGCTCAAGGCTTTCAAGCGCCTGGGAAAACTCCACCGTCACGCTGCGCAGATCCTTGAGCAGCGGCGTCAGCTCCTCGCTGCCGGCGTGCAGATTTTCAACAATTTGCACAATGCGGCCGCGCTCGCCCGACAGTGTTTCAGCAACCGCGCTGATGCCCTCCAGCGTGGCCGAAAACTGTTCGGCGTTTTCCTCGCTCATGAACTCGAGCAGGCGTAGCATCACGTCGCTGGCGGTGCTGGCAATGTCCTCGGACTTGTCAATCAGGCGCTGCAGGCCGGACTCTTCGGCAATGATGATCGCACGGCTCTTGCCCGAGACGGGCTTGAGCACCGGACTGTCGGGGCTGCCGCCGCGCAGCTGAATGCTGGACACGCCGGTCAGACCGTTGACCGCCAGCCGCGCGGTGGTGTCTTCGCGCAGCGGCGCCTGCTCATCCAGATCCATGATGGCAATGACGCGCCCGGGATCGCTCGGCGACAGCCTGAGATCGCGAACCGTGCCCATCTTGATGCCGTTGTATTCAACCTCCGACCCGGCACTGAGGCCGCTGACCGGCTGCAGAAAATGCACCTCCAGCTGCTGCCACTGCGAATTGCTGGCCCAGCGCGATGACCACAGCGCGCCAAAGACCAGCACGAGCGCGCCGATCAGGGTAAAAACCCCGATCAGCACATGATTGGCCCGAGTTTCCATTCAAGCGTCTCCTTCAGGCCTGCGCCCGGCGCACCTGGCGCGCCCGCGGCCCGTGAAAATAGTCCTGCACCCACGGATGATCGAATCTCTCGACTTCATCCAGCTTGCCGACGGTCAATACCCGGCGCTCGCCAATCACGGCGATGCGGTCACAGATGGCGTAAAGCGTATCAAGATCGTGGGTGATCAGAAAAACGGTCAGCCCCAGCGCATCCGTGAGGGTCCTCAAAAGGTCATCAAACGCAGCCGCGCCTATCGGATCGAGCCCGGCGGTGGGCTCGTCCAGAAACAGCAGCTCCGGATCAAGCGCCAGCGCGCGCGCCAGCCCGGCCCGCTTGCGCATGCCGCCCGACAGTTCGGACGGATACTTGTCGGCGGCATCATCCGACAAGCCGGCCATTCTGATTTTAAGCGCGGCCAGCTCGGTGCGCAGGTCGGCGCCAATTTGACGCAGGTGAGTGCGAATGGGCACCTCCACATTCTCGCCCACCGTCAGCGATGAAAACAGCGCGCCATCCTGAAACAGAACGCCGGTTCGGCGGCGCAGCCGGTCCAGGCTGGCGCCGCCGGATTCAATGCGCTGGCCCAGCACTTCAATGGAGCCGGCCTGGGGCGGCCGCAAGCCGAGTATGGAGCGCATGAGGACGGATTTGCCGCTGCCCGAGCCGCCGACGATGCCCAGGATTTCCCCGCGCCGGATGTCCAGATCCAGCCCCTGGTGGACCACCTGCGGCCCGAAGCGGTTGACCAGGCCGCGCACGCGGATGACGGGATGATCTGACTGCGCGCCGCTCACCAGCCCAGCTCCATGAAGAAAATGGCCGCCAGCGCGTCAATCACGATGACCAGGGTGATGCTTTGCACCACGGCCGAAGTGGTGCGCTCGCCCACCGACTGGGCGGTGCCGGTGACCTTGAAACCTTCCAGGCAGCCGATGACTGCAATGACAATGGCAAACAGCGGCGCCTTGATCAGGCCGACCAGATAGGAGCGCAGGGTGGCCGCCTCGTGCAGGCGCGACCAGAACAGCTCGGGCTCGATGCCCAGCGCCAAAACGGACACCAGCATGCCGCCGACAAAACCGGCAATGGTGCCCATGAAGGACAGAACGGGCAGCATGACCAGAAGAGCCAGCAGACGCGGCAGCACCAAAAGCACTATGGGGTCCAGGCCCAGGGTGCGCATGGCATCGATTTCCTCGCGCGATTTCATGGTGCCAATCTGGGCGGCAAAGGCGCTGGCCGTGCGCCCGGCCAGCAAAATGGCCGTCAGCAGCACGCCGAATTCGCGCAAAAACGCATAGGCGATCAAATCGATGACAAACAGCAGCGCGCCGAAATCGCGCAGAACGGTGGCGCCCAGGTAGGCCACCACAGCGCCGACCAGAAGCGCCAGCAAAACGGTGAGCGGCAGCGCGTTGAGCCCGGTTTGCTGCATGTGAAAAACCGTGGCCGTCACCCGCCAGCGGGCAGGGCGAAAAACCGTTGCCAGCAGCCGCGCCAGGGTCAGGCCCAAAAAGCCCAAAAAAGTGCGCACACCCAGCCCTGCACCGGCGGAAAACCGGCCAATGCCGGCCAGCCACCGCTGCCAGGCGGGCGCTGTGGCTATTGCGGCACGTTCGTCAGCCATCGAGCTGGCCACAGCATCAAACAGGCGCTGCTGTTCGGGCTTTAGGCTGACCGCCCCGGGCTCCAGCCCGAGCACATCGGCGGCACGCAGCAGCAACATGGCGCCGGCGGCATCCAGGTTGTCAAGCGCCGTGGCATCTATGCGCCGTCCCCGGCCGCTGATGCTGCCAAGCATGCGCTCGATATCGGCCGCACGATCAAGCTGCCAGCAGCCCTGGGCCTGCCAGCAGTCGCTGTCGCCATCACCACGAAAGAAGCGGGGTGTCTCGGCCATGTCAGCAGCCGCCCTGCCGGCAGGAGCCCGAAGACTCAGCCTGACACGGCGGCAGGCGCGTGGGCTGGTTTGTTGTGCACATCCCGTCTACAGATTTCAACTGCGTCCATTATGCGCGATTTGGCGCCGCAATATTTTCAGCATGGCCAGCGCCTGTTGCGACAGCCCTACAGCCTGATGCGGTAAACCTGGCCGCGCCGGCGAATATCGATGACCAGGGTGCTGTCACCCAGCGGAAACAGCGCGCGCAACCCGGCCAGATCCTCGATGCGCTGCGCGTTGGCCGCCACAATGACATCGCCGGCCGCCAGGCCGGCGCGGGCCGCCGCCGATTTGCGCTGCACCGACTCGATCAGCACGCCCGACAGGCGCGCATGATCGCCCAGGCTGACCAGCTGGGCGCCGGCCAGCCGCTCGTCCAGACGATGGCCGGAAATGCGCGCGTCAAGATCCTCTTCCAGAGCAACCCGCACCGACCGGCTTTTTTTGCCGCGCACATATTCAACCTTCACGCTGCTGTCGACCGGCAGCATGCCTTCAACGCTGCGCAGCCCGCGGGCATTGTCCACCCTGTTGCCGTTGACAGCAACGATGACATCCCCGGCCTGCAGACCCGCTTTGGCGAGCACCGAATCGGCCGTCAGCCTGGTGACGACCGCGCCGCGCTCGGCATCCACCGACAGGGCGGCGCGCAGCTCGCTGTCCAGATCCTGGACTTCGACGCCAAAGGAGCCCCGCCGCACTTCACCGTGCCTGATCAACTGGTCAAGAACATGGGCGGCCGTGCTGGCGGGAATGGCAAACCCTATGCCGACATTGCCGCCCGAAGGGGTGAAAATGGCGGTGTTGATGCCCACCAGCTCGCCCCTGAGATTGAGCAGGGCACCGCCCGAATTGCCGGGGTTGATGGAGGCATCGGTCTGAATGAAGTTCTGGTATTCCAGCCCGCGCAGACCGCCGCGCCCCAGCGCCGAGACAATCCCCGAGGTTACGGTCTGGTCAAGCCCGAAGGGGTTGCCGACCGCCAGCACAAAATCACCCACGCGCAGCCGGTCCGATTCATCCAGCGGCAAGTCCGAAAGATTGTCGGCCTCTATGCGAATGACGGCCAGATCGGTGTCGGCATCGGCGCCCACCAGCTCGGCGGCATGCTCGCGGCCATCGGCCAGGCGCACCGCAATGTCATCGGCATTTTCAATCACATGATTGTTGGTCAGCACATAGCCCCGCTCGGCGTCCACGATCACGCCCGAGCCAAGGCTCTGCTGCACGCGTTCGCGCGGGACGCTGCGAAACTCGAAAAACTGGCGAAAAAACGGATCGTCAAAAAACGGGCTGGAGCGCACCTGCACGCGCGTTCGGGTGTGCACGTTGACAATGGCCGGCATGACCTTCTCAATTACCGGCGCCAGGGTCGGCAGCGCCTGGCCGTCAACGGCAGCCGGAAGGGCGGCCTGAACGGGCTGGATCAGCAGCGTTGAAAAAACCAGAAAAACAGACGTCGACAGTATTTTTGGCATGAAAATGAATGCTCACTCGTGAGTCTTGCGCGCAGCCTTTGACTGACAGACCGCAGCCGGGTTCAGCCGGAACGGGCTTGCATTCCGGCCCGAAACCGGGATGATATATGCGCAACGCAACATTATGAACAACCTGAGCCAGCAAGTACTGAGAACCGACGTGACCGGCATGCCGCTGGAGTGGCTGGGTTGCGAGGATGCCGTGCGGCTGATTGTGCTCGGTCACGTCAGCTACTCCCTGGGCAGCGTGCTCTACCAGCTGCAGGGCGGCACCAGCGCCAGCACCGGCCGGCGCACCCGCGTGCCTGTCAATGCCATCATTGCCACCCACGGTGCGCATCCCGACGCCTACCGGTTCTACGAGCGCTACACGCCGCCGTTGTCCAACCGCGCCCTGTTCCGCCGCGACCAGAACCTGTGCCTGTACTGCGGTCAGCACTTCAGCCGCGGCGATCTGTCGCGCGACCACGTCAAGCCGCTGGCCCAGGGGGGCGCCGACACCTGGGCCAACGTGGTTACCGCCTGCAAGGGCTGCAACAACTTCAAGGCATCGCGCACGCCGGAAGAAGCCGGCATGCAGCTTCTGGCCATTCCGTTTACGCCCACTCACGCCGAATATGTCTATCTGCAGGGGCGGCGCATTCTGGCCGACCAGATGGAGTTTCTGGTGGCGCATTTTCCGCGCAACAGCGTACTGAGAAAACGCCTGACGCAGGCTGCCTGATGAACAGCGCCGAACACCCTGTGCGGCCGGAAACGGCCTATCTCGTCGATGCCAGCATTTACATTTTTCGCGCCTGGCATACCCTGCCCGACCAGTTTGTTGACCCTGCCGGCAGACCGACCAACGCGGTCTACGGCTTTGCCCGCTTTCTGTGCGACCTGATTGAAAAAACCGGCGCCATGCACATTGCGGTGGCCTTTGATGAGTCCATGACCTCATCATTTCGCAATGAAATCTGCCCCGACTACAAGGCCAACCGCGACCCCACCCCGCCCGCACTGCTGCAGCAGTTTGCCTGGTGCCGCGACTTGAGCCGCGCGCTGGGCCTGGCGGTGTATTCAGACGGCTGGTATGAAGCCGACGACCTGATTGCCTCGCTGGCCGCCGGCTGCAAATCAAGGCAGCAGGCGGTGTGCGTGGTCAGCGGCGACAAGGACCTGGCCCAGGTGCTGGACAGGGGCGACTGGTGGTGGGATTTTCCGCGCCGCCAGCCGATGAACAAAAACGACGTGTTTGAGCACTTTGGCGTCTACCCCCACCAGATTGCCGACTTTCTGGCGCTGGCGGGTGACTCGGTCGACAATATTGCGGGGGTGGCCGGCGTGGGCCCCAAGACAGCAGCCCGCCTGCTCAACCACTTTGGCAGCCTCGATGAAATCTACAGCCGGCTGGATGAAATTGCCTGGCTGCGCTTTCGCGGCTCAAAAACCCTGGCCGCCAAGCTGCGCAAGGACGAGCCGGCCGCGCGGCTGGCGCGCCGG
>DATGSU010000164.1:0-6366 GCA_035302305.1 Wenzhouxiangella sp.
CACCACATGATCCTGCTTGACCATGGACACCGCCTGGGTGGTAAACAGCTGCCCTTCGCGGGCGCTGCGGGTGGCCGGGTCCAGCCCGACGCCGATGCGTTCGTCGATTTTCCACAGCTGTCGTGTTTCAACAAGCTGGTCCACGCTGGGCAGACGGCCTTCCAGACAGGCCTGCCAGTCGGCCTGGGTCAGCCAGCGATCGCCAACAGGCTTGCGGCGCTGGTCTTCGGGCAGGATGGGCAGCAGCGGCAGCGGGGCCGAGCTTTGCAGGCCTTCCGGAACCGGGCCGGGCCTGAGCCGGCGCAGCGCCAGCTTGCCCTCGCTGTCGGCCGAAACGACCAGGTCGGCAGGCGGCTGAACCAGGATTTCCACGCGGCCATCGGCGTGCCGGCGGGCCAGATGAAAGGCGGTGACGGTAAAATCACCTGGATCTTTCGGCGTGCCCAGCTGCGGATGCTCGATCTGCCCGTCGGCAAAGCGCTTCAGGTCGATGTCTTCATCGACCAGCATGCGCGAGCGAATGGCACCGGCGGCCAGCGACGGCCACGGCGGAACCAGTGATTCGCCATAGCTGCCGGGGGCGCCAAACAGTTTGTTGCCGCGCATGAACAAGACATCCACGGGCTCCATGAATCGGTAGGTATGGGTCATGCCTGCCCTCCGCTGCGGGTTTCGCGGGCCAGAAATTCGGCCACGCTCAAAAAATTGTCGAGCCAGCCCAGCCCGCCACCCGCGGGCTGTTTGAGAGCCCGCTTGACCAGGCGATCTGCCAGGCCGGGCACGCGGGCCTTTTGCCGGTCGTCGCTGGTTTGGCGTGCCATTTGGTATTCAAGCAAATGCCGGAGCATGTCCTGAAGCATGTCGTGATTGTCGGCTTTGGGCACCGGCAGATCCTTGAGCCAAACCTGGGTGTGATAGGCGGCCCGCCGTGAAGTGCCTTCACTGCGCAGAAAGTCGGTCAGCTCGAGCAGCAGATGAACCGGCTCGCCCCAGTGTTCGCTCAGGTAAAGCGCGCCGCCCGAGCGCTTGATGACGGTGAGGGAAAAGGCGTCCTTGCCGTCGACCTGCTTGGCGCGCCGCTCGGCAGCGCGCAGCTCGCGCATGACGGCCGACAGGGGCGCCTGATGGTGGGCAATGACGGCACCACAGGAGGCGCTGGCCTTTGTTCCCATCATGCGCATGAGCTGCAGGCGCCCACGCTTTTCAAGGCCGGCAAACCCTTTGGTGAGCGCCAGCACGCCGCCATCCGGGGTGCGTGTTTTTTCACCGTCGGGATCGTATTCCGGATCATCGCCGGAATAGGCATGGCGCAGCCGCTGCATGGCCGGCAGCAGGTCGGCCACCGGCAGCGTGGCCAGCACGTCGTCGCCGCCGGCATAGATCAGCCGGCCGAGGTATTCGCCTTCTACAATATGGCGCACCACGGTTTGTGAAAAATCGTTGAGCGCCCCGGAAATGGCCAGATGGCGGTTGGGCGAAATGGCGCGCTTTTGCTTGCCGTATTTGGCCACCGCCGGCTCGCGGCGGGCGTGTTCCTCAAAGCCCTTGCGAACCGATGGGTGAAAACTCTTGAGATAGCTGATGCTGTTGCTTTCATCGCCGGACAGGATGGCCCCCATGGAGTCGCCGTCCATCATCAAAAAACCGTAGTAGGTTTCAACGCGCGAAACGCCCAGGGTTTTTCTGACGAGCTGGCGGATGTGGCGCAGCTTGTCTTCGCTGTCGGCCTCATCGGCCTGGTCGAGCAGCGCGGGCAGGCGCTTGGCGTCGGCCAGAGCGGCATTGGCACCATGGCGCAGCATCAGCCGGCGCGGCAGGGCCACACTTTCGACGTTTTGCGCCTTGTTGGCAAAGCCTTCCTTGGTGTGCCCGCCATCGACCAGCCACTGGTCGAGCTGGTGCGCCAGCGCCATGGTGTGGGTGGAAACCACAAAGCGGCCGATATTCTTCCACCCCAGCGCCACTTCAACCTCTTCGGCAAACAGCGTGGGCCAGAGCCGCTTGATGGCCGGCAAGGCGGCCAGATGCTCGCCCTTTTTCGCCCAGGCGGGTTTTTCTTCTGCAACACGGCTCCACAGGGTGTTCTTGCGCTGGCCAGGCGGAATGGTCAGCTGGTCGCGATCGGTGGTCAGCCATTCGGCTTCGCCGGTCAGCGAGTCGCGCCAGCCCTGCTGCTGCGTCTGTTCAAAGCTGCGTGTCGCCTTGGCTGCGGCCATTACCCGCTCGGCCAGGTCGTAGACTGCCGGGTATAAAACGCCCGGGTTGGGGGCAAAAAAGGTGGTGTTGTCCTGCCACTGGATTTCTTCGCCAAGAACCTTCCAGGCCGGCGAGTCCAGAAAGCCGCTGTTTTCGCTCGCTTCGGCTCCAAAAAACGGCGCCATGGCCTCGGAAAGCCGCGTGGTGTCCAGGTTGGTCTGACGCTGTTTGTTGCGCGGGTGAATCAGCGAAAACGGCACTGCCGCCCAGTGGACTTCGGGAAAACCTTTGAGCTGTTTGCGCATTTGTTCGTAGGGAACGCCGCTTTCCTCGCCGGCCATGGCCAGCAGACGCTCCACCACGTCTTCGCCCAGTTTGTCCAGCCAGCTGCGCACGGCAGAGGTGGCCCGGGCGGCCAGCTCCTCGGCCTGCGCGGCCGGAACCACGGCCACGAAACGGTTGGGCAGCGCGGCGGAAAACAGCGGGTTGGCATCGGTGGTGCCTCTTTGCCATTCGCAGTTTTCAAACAGCTCGGCCGGCAGGTCCATTTTGTCGCGCAGCCACAGGTCCACCTGCGGAATGCCGCGCAGGCGCGGAAACAGAATGGCGTCCGGGCCCAGCTCTTCGCACAGCGGGCGCATGACTTCCCACGACAGGCGCGAGAGCAGATGCGAGCCGGCCCACAGGTCATCCATTTTGCGGGCGGCGGAAATAAAGCCCTGCACCGGCCCGATGGACAGCGCCAGCAGCGCGGCTTCGCCGTCGGGATCGGCCGCAAAGGCGCCGGCAAAGGCGGAAGTCAGGTCCAGGTGATCCCAGATGGAATGATCGGGCACGCGGGTGTCGGCCGGCAGCATCGACCAGAGAGGGCCCAGCTTGTGGAAATCATCGGTGTCGGCATGGGTGACGGACAGATCCGGCCCGAATCGCCAGTAAGTCAGCAGGGTTTTGCGCAGATCCTGCGGCTGGTCGCCGCCGGCGCCCAGCCTGACCAGCAGTTCGGAAAAATGGTTGAAACTGCGGGTTTTGAACTCGTCGATATCGGTTTCGCCCAGCCCGCCCGGAAGCGTATATTCTTCGCCGGCGAGCGGGTGCACCAGCACGGGCTCTTTGGTCCACGAAACCTGTGCCCAGGGGGCAATCCGCAGCGAGACTTCGTCGCCCTTGCGGTTGGTCACATGGCGTTCTTCCATGGGCCACTGCGGGCGGTCGGCAGCGGCCGCCCACCAGTCGGCGCGCTGCACGTGACGATAAATATCGCTCGGCAGCCCGTTTTTGAAAATCACCGTGGACAGAACATCGTCGCTGTCGGGATCAATGTGTTCGGGCAGCTGGTCCAGCCCCAGCAGGCGCTTGAGCGCCAATGAGGTGCCGCCTTCATGACCGGCAGGATCGCGCAGCAGCACCAGCGCCTTTTCGGCCGGATCGTGAATACGGGCCGCCAGTTTGGTTTTCCAGATCGTTTGATCGCTCATTGTTTACTCCGAAACCCGGGCGAGTGTTTTATCCAGCTCACCGGCAATAATGTTCCAGCCGCGCTGTAAATCAACCTTGCTGAAATTCTTTTTATTGACTGAGGGAATGGCGTGCGGCAGAGCAAACGCCAGCACCCGCAATTCGTTTCCTTTAGCAGGGCAGACTTTCCAGCGCAGCGGGCTGGGCAGGCGGTCCCGGATCTCGGCAAAGCCCAGCATTTCTCTCAGGTTCTTATCCACCTTCAACTCGCTGCGCACCATTTTGCGCTGCCGACCAATCCATGACATCGCCTTGTCCCAGCTGGAAAAAGTGTCTTTGCTTTGCCAAAGCATCAGTCCTTGCTTGTCGGTGGCGAAACTCATGGCCCACTCTTCATCCAGGCAATCGGAAAGATTTCGACTGTACTGCCCGGCATTCACCTCATCCGCATCCGGCCATTCATCAATTAATATGGAGCCCCATCCACCACGACTACGGCTGCCCGTTGTGCCATACTGGCTGATTAACGACAGTGCCACCTTGATGTCTTTGGCGTGCTCACCGGGCACTGCAAGCTGAAGCAGCCGCCGGGACTCGACAGGCTTGTCGACACTGATCGCGCTTTTGTCAGGCAAATCCGGTCCGCGTTCAATCAAGCCAAACCATGAGTAACTGGCTGTCAGCCCGGTTGACATGGGGGCCACCCCTTGTTGAGTGCCCTTTGTCCAGGCCGACTGGTCATTGGAAACCGGGTGCCCCAGCCGTATACGAACAGCGCTTTTACGACCGGCAACCGGCTGACCGTCCTGCTTGTCGTCTTCCAGCCAGGCGTGACCAAACAGCATCCCTTCACGATGGCGCATGTCGGCCACATTCACTGCAAAATTGTTTTCGGCTGCATAGGCCACACGCCACCACTGACGCAGCAGCGCCTTGATGGGCGGCGTGCGCCAGACGCCGTCCTGGTTGGCATCGCCGACAAAGGCCGGCGTAAGAAAGCGCAGCTGACACTTGATTATTTCCATCAAAAAGACTCCAGATGACAGTCCGTGACACGCTGCGCCCCGGACAGATCAGAAACGAATACTTGAAGCTTCACAGGATCCCTTTCCCCAAAAATGCCCTATCAATTAATCAAACAACTCTCAACAAGTCAAATCATGCCCGGTTTAGCTGCACTATTGTTTTTCTGCAAGCTTGCCGGGTTATTGCCTCGCTCAAACCATGTTGATGCTTTCCGGCACAAGCAAAATCTGGTGCTGCGTTTCACGTCCCTTGAGTGGAATCGAGCTGATGCCGTAAATCTTTTTCCCCGACCGCCCCAGCGCCTGAGAAATGGCGGCATTGATACGCGAGCGGCGCTCGGACAGCCATTGGGTATGGTTGAGGCTGTCATCCTCCCAGGGCCTGTCATCCCACTGTTCGGCTTCCACCGACATGTCGTTGTCGTAGAGCTTGTTTCCAAACGCCCGCAGCTGCTTGCGCAAAGCCGAGTTCACCGCGTTGAATTCTGACAAACGCACACCTGGCTCGGTCTTGTCCAGCGCACGCTGCGCCATCCATGCATAGACGGCAAAATTGGGGGCTGACAGCTTGATGCGCGTACCTGAACAAACGATGCGGCGATGTCGGGTATCAACAATCAACTCAGGGGACTTTTCCAGTTTTTGCGCTGCTTCTACAGCATCAACAAAGCTGCCGCCGCCCAAAAGCGATCTCGGCAGGCGGTCACGCAGGCGCACAAAGGGAATGTCCGCCAGATCAACTCGGGCGTTGGCCGTGGACACTTGTTTGCCTGTGCGGGTTTCAAGCGTGACGGGCTGACGCGGCGGATAAAAGAAATCAGGCAGTGTTTCAAAATCTTCCGAAACCAGAACATGCGACAGCCTGTCTTGAGCGCGCCCATAGAGCGACAGCGCATAGCCCGCAAAAAAGCCCATGCTCTTGCGCCCACCCGCCAGCGAAACATGCACCGCACTGTCAGGGTCCGAAGTGACTTCGGCAATAAACGACAGAATGGCGTCAGCCATGGCCAAATTGTCCGACTGGCTGCGGATATCATCCAGCGGTTGACCATTCGAATCGGTTAGCACATGAATATGCCGCTTGCTGAACTGGACGTTCTCAAGGCCATAGTCCCGGCACAGCCTTTTTAGCTTGCCATCGCCATTGCGACCCAAAAGCAACTGGGCCCGTTCGGCACCGGTAAAGGTTGTCAGCACGTGCACCTCATCGGGCACCCAAGGGGCCTCTCGCTGGGTGAGCGCATAGACGGTTTCGGTGACCACCTGGGGTGTCAGCCCCGTAACACAGACCAGTACGCGACGAGATTTGTCAGGCATTTGTATTCAACTGCCAGATGATTGCCAAAGCCCAAGTCTACTGTACTGTTTTTGCAGCCTCGCTGCCAGCAAGCTTGCCGGGGTGAATTTTTCATCCGGCGACCCAAGGTTAATGCTTGTCTGAAATTCATGGAGGGGTGTAATGACGGCCCTGTCTATTCTTGATCTGGCACCAATTAATGAAGGCGGCTCGGCGGCCGATTCTTTTGCCAACACCGTGGACCTGGCGCGCCTGGCCGATGATTTGGGCTACAGGCGCTACTGGATGGCCGAGCATCACGGCATGGTGGGCATTGCCAGCGCGGCCACGGCGGTGCTGATCGGGCATGTGGCCGGGGCCACGCGGCGCATTCGCGTGGGCGCCGGCGGCATT
>DATGSU010000165.1:0-3232 GCA_035302305.1 Wenzhouxiangella sp.
ATGGGTGCGCGGCGAGCCGATTGTCGAGCATGTTCAGCGCTATCAGTTATCGAGGTTTGAGCGGCTTGAGCTGTTCATAAAAGTTTGTGCCGGCATTCAGCATGCCCATCAGCAGGGTGTGATTCACCGGGACATCAAACCGGCCAACGTGCTGGTGGATCGGATTGATGGCACCTCCTGGCCCAAGATCATAGATTTTGGCGTGGCGGCCGGAATTGTCGAACAGGCGGGACGAGAGGGTTCGGACAGTTCCAGCCGGGCCGGAACACGGGGTTATATGAGCCCGGAGCTGCTGGCGGGCCCGGCATCACGGGTTGATACGCGAACGGATGTGTATTCCCTTGGCGTTCTGCTGTTTGAACTGCTGACGGGCGCGCGCCCGGAGCAGTCTGCTGATTTGGGCACAGACTCCGATTCGCATGCAACCGCCACCGACTTGCTGGAAGACCTGAGCGCCCGCTCACCTGCATCATTTCAGGATCTGCCGCGGGAATTGCGCTTTATTCTGGCGCGCACACTGGCTGTTGACCGTTCATGCCGCTATGAGGCGGCGGCAGCGCTCGCAAGTGACCTGCGCCGCTACCTGAACAAGGATGTTGTTGAAGCTGTTCCCGGCACTCGTGCGTACCGGATGCGCAAGTTTCTGGCTCGTCACGCGCTGGCAGTCTCTTCAGTTTCCCTGGTTTTTGTTGCTCTGGCAAGCGGTCTGGTTATTGCCGTTTACGGTCTTGTGGAAGCCAGGGCACAGGCAGCCCGTGCGGAGCAGATGGCCATGTTTACCGGCAATATGCTGTCATCCATTGATCCCAGGGTTGCCGAGGGTCAGCCCACCCCTGTTCTGGACCGCCTGCTGGCGGATGCGGCCGAGCGGGTTGGCATGGAGCTGTCTGGCCAGCCGGAGCTGCGTGCGGAAATCGAGCGCATTATTGGCAAGGTTTATTCCAGCCTGGGACAGACTGCGCCGGCCAGAAAACATCTGGAAACAGCGCTGGCTTTGGTGGACAGGCGCCGGCAGCCTGATGTCTACCTGGATGCAGGTGCGGAATTGAGCTCCGTTGACTTCAGAACAGGCGAAGTGGAGCGGGCCACGGAGCGCATGGAAGAACTGCAGTCCTATGCTGTCAGTCTGGGCGAAGACGGGCGCGCCGATGTGCTGAACCTGCAAACCATGCTGGGCGATGTTGAGCAGCTGGAAGGTAACTACGAGGGCGCCATAGCTGTCTATCAGGGGGTGCTGGACGCGATTGAAGACCCGCCGCAAGAATCCTTGCGTCTCATCCATATCGGTACACTTTCACAGCTGGCCCAGGCCTTGATAACAACATTCGAGCATGAAAAGGCGGATGAGTACATAGGTTTGGCGCTGGAAGCAATTGAGGACTGGGATGACCCTGCAGCCAGGGTCAAGCTTCCCGGACTGTTAAACAGCCGTGCCGTTTTGTTCTTGCAGCAGCAGCGCTATGAAGAGGCCGAGGTGGTTTTGCGTCAAGCCGTGGAGCAGGCACAAAAGCTGTTTGGTGATGAGCACCCTGAAGTGATAACAACACTCGGCAATTTGGGCAGCGCCATTCGCCAGCAGGGTGGCAGGGAAAAGCTGGAAGCATCGATTCCTTACTACGAGCGAGTTCATAAAATGACGCATGAGCGTTATGGTGCTGACAGCAGCCATTCAGTGGGTGCCAGCTATAACCTGGGCAATGCCTATCGAGAACTTGGGCGCATCGACAAGGCGCTGGCGCTGCACCGAAGCGCTTTTGATCAGCGCGGTGCATTTCCGAAAAATCATATCTTTCAGGGTCTGGTTTTTTTGGGGCTTGGCCAGACCGAACTTGCAGCGGGCGAGATCGAGGTCGCCAAGACGCATCTTCAAGCTGCTGTTGAGCGGTTGGGTGAAATTGTGGGGGAGAATTTTTATCGCCGCCTTGAAGCCATGGAGGAACTGGCGGTGATCGCTGAAATGGAAAACGATGAAAATAGGGCAGCCGCCTTGCGTAGCGAGATCGAAGCGTTGAGAGCTGAAAACTGAACCGTCCGAACAAGCGGTTGATCTTTGTCTATGCGCGGCTGTTTTTACCAGCACCCTTCGCCACGGGTATCAGCAAATGAATAATGGGCCAACGCTGCTTTTTGGACATTGTGCGTAAGGTTTTGTGCCGGCAACAAGAGCCATATTGAACGTGGCCATGAGGTAAGGTAGCTGAAAGCAGTCATCAACAATTACAACGGACTGGGCAAGCGCACTCTCAATGAATGAAAGCCTGACCCTCAGCGGCGACATGATTCTGGTGCTGATTCTGCTGGGGCTGACCGTCATTTTGTTTGTCACCGAGCTGGTGCGCATAGACGTGACCGCCATTTGCATCATGGTGCTGGTCGGGCTTTTGGGGCTGGTGCCCGATGACCAGCTTTTCTCGGGGTTTGCGTCCAACGCGGTTATTGCAGTCATTGCCGTCATGATTCTTGGCGCCGGTCTGGACAGAACCGGCGTGATGAATCTGGTGTCCTCATTGATTCTGAAACTGGGCGGTCCTCGGGAGTCGCGGGTCCGAACTCTGTTGGCAGCATCGGTTGGTTTGGTCTCCGGCTTTATGCAAAACGTTGGTGTTACGGCCATTTTCATGCCGGTGGTCAGCCGGCTGTCGGCGCGGCTGGATATTTCATCGTCACGGCTTTTAATGCCGGTTAGCTTCAGCGCGCTTGTGGGTGGCTCGCTGACCATGGTGGGCTCTTCGTCGCTGATCCTGCTCAATGATCTGGTGGAAACCTCAAACCGCTCGCTGCCGCCCGGTGCCGAGGCGCTCAGGCCCTACGGGCTGTTTGATGTCACCCTGATCGGGCTTGGGCTGATGGTCAGCACGCTGATTTTCTTCCACTTGTTTGCCCATCGCCTTCTGCCGCGTCCGAAAAAGAAAAAGGCCGCGTCCCCCGGCCGAACGGCCAGCTACTTCAAGGAGATCTATGGTCTTGAGGGCGATCTGTATGAAATGCTGGTGACGGTGGATTCACCGCTGGTGGGCATGCGCATCGCCGATGCCGAAAGCCTGGACGGCGCACCCCTGATACTGGCCATACAAAGCACCGATCAGCCGCAGCTGGCACCGCCGCTGGATGAAATGGTGTGGGTGGGCACTGTACTGGGAGTGATGGGCACGCGTCAGCAGGTGGGAGAGTTCGCGCTGGCCAACAGCCTGCGCCTGCAGCCGCGGCTGCGCACGTTTGGCGACCTGTTCAA
>DATGSU010000166.1:0-2445 GCA_035302305.1 Wenzhouxiangella sp.
GCGCCCATGGACGGCGACGGAAAGGAGATTCTGTTCTCGGCCCGCTACGCCTGCCCCAAATGCGACTACAGCCTGCCGGAGCTGGAGCCGCGCATGTTTTCATTCAACAACCCGGCCGGCGCCTGCGAGGCCTGTGACGGCCTGGGTCTGAAGGAGTTTTTTGATCCCGACCGGGTGGTGGCCAACCCGCAGCTGTCTTTGGCCGGCGGGGCGATTCGCGGCTGGGACCGGCGCAACGCCTACTATTTTCAGCTCATCCAGTCGCTGGCGCGACACTACAGGTTTGACATTGAAACACCGTTTGGCGAGCTGCCAAAGAACCTGCAGGACATCATTCTGTACGGCAGCGGTGATGAAAAAATCGCCTTCCGCTATCTGTCGGACATCGGCAAGCACACGCGCAAGCATCCGTTTGTGGGCATTATCCCCAACCTGGAAAAGCGCTATGAGGAGACCGATTCGCGCATCGTGCGCGAAGAGCTGGCGCGCTACATTTCCATTCAGTCCTGCCCGGAATGCGGCGGCCAGCGCCTGGGCCGGGCGGCGCGCAATGTGTTCATTGCCGAGCGCAGCCTGCCCGAGGTATCGGGCTGGTCCATAGGTCACTGCCTGGACTTTTTTGCCCAACTGGAACTGGACGGCTGGCGCGGCGAAATTGCCGGCCGCATTCTCAGGGAAGTTCACGAGCGGCTGCAGTTTCTGGTCAACGTCGGGCTGGACTATCTGACCCTGAGCCGCCAGGCCGATACGCTGTCGGGCGGCGAGGCCCAGCGCATTCGCCTGGCCAGCCAGATCGGTGCCGGGCTGGTGGGGGTGATGTACGTGCTCGATGAGCCGTCCATAGGCCTGCACCAGCGCGACAACGACCGCCTGCTGCAAACCCTGGTTCGCCTGCGCGACCTGGGCAACACCGTGATTGTGGTTGAGCACGACGAGGAAGCCATACGCACGGCCGACCATGTGGTCGACATCGGCCCCGGGCCGGGCGTGCATGGCGGGCGCATTGTCTACAGCGGCACGCCGCAAGGCTTGAGTGAGCAGGAAGGCTCGCTGACCGGTGATTACCTGTCGGGCCGGCGCGAAATCGAGATTCCGGCCACGCGGCACAAGCCCGACAAAAAACGCCTGCTGACCATTTCCGGCGCCACCGGCAACAACCTCAAAGAGGTCGATCTGGAGCTGCCGGCCGGGCTGTTTGTGTGCGTCACCGGCGTGTCCGGTTCGGGAAAGTCCACGCTCATCAACGAGACCCTGTACAAATTGACCGCGCGCGAGCTCAACAACGCATCGGCCCAACCGGCGCCGCACCAGTCTTTTTCGGGCATGGACCTGTTCGACAAGGTGGTGGAGATTGACCAAAGCCCCATCGGCCGCACGCCGCGCTCCAACCCGGCCACCTATACCGGCATGTTCACGCCCATTCGCGAGCTGTTTGCCGGCACCCAAGAAGCGCGCGCGCGCGGCTACAAGCCAGGCCGGTTCTCGTTCAACGTCAAGGGCGGGCGCTGCGAGGCCTGCCAGGGCGACGGCGTGATTCGCGTTGAAATGCATTTCCTGCCCGACATTTTTGTGCCCTGCGACGTGTGCCGCGGACGGCGCTACAACCGCGAGACCCTGTCGGTCACCTACAAGGGCAAGAGCATTCACGAAGTGCTGGAAATGACGGTGGAGGAAGCGCTGGAGTTCTTTGACCCGGTGCCGGCCGTGGCGCGCAAGCTGGCCACGCTGATGGATGTGGGCTTAAGCTATATCCAGCTGGGCCAAAGCGCCACCACCCTGTCGGGCGGCGAGGCGCAGCGCATCAAGCTGGCGCGCGAGCTGTCCAAGCGCGACACCGGCAACACGCTCTATATTCTGGACGAGCCCACCACCGGACTGCACTTTCACGACATCGGAATGCTGCTCAAGGTGCTGCACCGCCTGCGCGATGAGGGCAACACGGTGGTGGTCATCGAGCACAACCTGGACGTGATCAAGACGGCTGACTGGATTGTTGACCTGGGCCCCGAAGGCGGCGACGGCGGCGGGCAGATCATTGCCACCGGCACGCCCGAACAGGTGGCGCGCGATGAGTCATCGTGGACGGGAAAATACCTGGCCGACATGCTGGGCACCGGCTCCAGGGGCAAGCAAACCGCCTGAAGGCACGGGCTACAATCGGTACACAACCAGGACACACAACACTACATACAAGGGCGTAATGATGTCTGAATTCATCATCAAGCTGCCGGTGCGCTGGGGCGACATGGATGCCTTCAACCACGTCAGCAACGTGGTTTATCTGCGCTATATCGAGGACTGCCGCGGGCAGTGGATGCAATCGGTGCCCAGCCATTGGCAGGAAGCCGACACCGGCCCGGTGGTGGCCAATATCAACATCAACTATCGCCGCCCGCTGTACTGGCCGGAAACGGTGGAAGTGACGCTGGTGCCCGAACCGCCCGG
>DATGSU010000167.1:0-6471 GCA_035302305.1 Wenzhouxiangella sp.
ACCGCAACGAAATGAAGTACATGCCAAGCGTGCAACGCATTGTTGACGCGGCCCAACAGGTTCTGGAGGTTTCATGAGCATTTTCAAGCTGCCCGATCTGGGTGAAGGTCTGCCGGATGCAGAAATAGTCGAGTGGCTGGTCGAGGAAGGCGACCCCATTGAGGTTGACCAGCCGCTGGTTTCAATGGAAACCGCCAAGGCGGTCGTCGAGGTTCCCAGCCCGTTCAAGGGTCGGGTCCTCAAGTTTTACGGCCAGGCCGGTGATGTTATAGACACCGGTGCCCCGCTGGTTGAATTTGAGCTGGAGGGCCAGGAAAAGCAGGCTGCAGATGATGCACCCCAACCTGCTGATGAACAGCCTGCCCCGACAGAACAGGCGGCAGGCAGTGAAGAAATTGCTGCCGAGGCGGCCGCACCCGAACCGGACAGCGAAGAGCGTGAGGATTCCGGCACGGTGGTTGGAACAATGCAGGCCGGCGGTGGAATCCTGCGCGAACGCACCAGCACGGTTGGTGGCGTCAAGGTGACCCCGGCCGTGCGCGCCCTGGCCCGCAAGATGAAAGTTGACCTGAGCCAGGTCGAGCCCAGCGGGGCAGATAACGTGGTGACCGCTGCCGACGTTCGCCGTGCAGCCGAAGAAGGCCCGCCCGAACAGAAAGCCGAAACGCCGGCGCCGGCTTCAACACCGGCTGAAACAGCGCCGCAGCCTGAACCGGCAGCCGCCGCGCCGTCAGCCGATGCCGCCCCTGCGGCCAGGCCCGCACCGCAGCCCAAAGCGGCCAGCGGCGAATGGGAGCCGCTGCGCGGCACGCGCCGCACCATGGCCCGCGTCATGAGCGAATCCCAGCAGCGCGTGGTGCCCACCACGCTGATGGATGATGCCGATATTCACGCCTGGCGCAGCGGCGAGGACATTACCTATCGCCTGCTTCGCGCCCTGTCGGCCGGCGCCCGCGAAGAGCCCGGCCTCAACGCCTGGTACGACGATGAACAGAACATGCGCATGCTGCACAAGGGCATGGATGTGGGCATGGCTGTCGACACGCCTGATGGCCTGTTCGTTGCCCGGGTGCGCGGCGTACACGGCGGCTCCCGCGAAGAGATTCGCGCTGAAATCAACCGTCTGAAGGAAAACGTCCAAAACCGCAGCGTCCCGCCTGAAGATCTCAAGGACTACACCATCATGCTGTCCAACTTCGGGATCTTTGCCGGCCGCTATGCAACGCCCATCATCAACCCGCCCTGTGTCGCCATTGTGGCTGCGGGCGTGCTGCGCAACGAAGTGGTGCCGGTTCTGGGCGGCATAGAAGTCCACCGGACGCTGCCGCTGTCGCTGACCTTTGATCATCGGGCCTGTACCGGCGGTGAAGCCGCCAGGTTCTTCAGGGCCATGATCAAGGATCTGTCGAAAGCCGAGTAACGGGACTGTGAGCAGCACCTGGCCGAGCCTCATCATTGGCGCCTGCGAGTGGGTGGCTCTGCCGGAGCTGGGCATCAAGGCCCTGAGGGCACGCGTGGATACGGGCGCAAAATCATGCGCCCTGCACGCCGGAGACATCAGGACTTTTGAGTCGGAAGGTCGTCTGCGCGTGGCTTTCAGCGTGGCCATAGGCTTTAAAAGTGTCCGGCGCTGGCATCAGTGCGAAGCCGACCTGCTGGGCACAAGGCGGGTGCGCAACACTTCCGGTGAAGCGGAGGAGCGCTACACCATCCGCACTCCGCTGGTCATAGGCGCAAGCTGCTGGGAGGTTGACGTCACGCTGACCGACCGCGACAAAATGCGCTACCGCATGCTGCTGGGCCGTTCCGCCATGAAAAACAACGCGCTGGTTAACCCGGCGCGCGCCTTTTTGCAGGGCAAACCGCGAATTCCGGCCTGAGAAATCCATCATGCGCATTGCCATACTTTCACGCGGGCCAAACCTGTATTCGACCCGACGGCTGGTTGAAGCGGCCGAGGAGCGCGGCCACGATGTGCGCGTGGTCGATACCCTGCGCTGCTACATGAACATCGCCACCCACCGACCGACCATCCACTATCGCGGCGATCTGCTGGAGCCTTTTGACGCCGTAATTCCGCGCATCGGCACATCCATCACCTTTTATGGCACGGCCGTGCTGCGCCAGTTTGAGATGATGGGCACCTTCCCGCTCAATGAGTCGGTGGCGGTGACCCGTTCGCGGGACAAGCTGCGCTCACTTCAGCTGCTGGCCCGCAAGGGCATAGGCCTGCCGGTCACCGGTTTTGCCCATGCCACCAAGGACATCAGCGACCTGATCCGCATGGTGGGCGGCGCGCCGCTGGTGGTCAAGCTTCTGGAAGGCACCCAGGGCATCGGCGTGGTGCTGTGCGAAACCCGCACCGCGGCCGAATCCGTGCTCGAGGCCTTTATGGGCCTGAATGTTTCCATCATGGTTCAGGAGTACATCGGTGAAACCGGGGGCGCCGATATTCGCTGTTTCGTGATTGGCGGCCGGGTGGTGGCGGCCATCAAGCGCCAGGCCGCGCCCGGAGAATTTCGCTCCAACCTGCACCGTGGCGGCACGGCCAAGCTGGTCAGAATTACGCCCGAGGAACGTTCAACCGCCGTGCGGGCGGCCAGAATCATGGGCCTGAACGTGGCCGGGGTTGACCTGTTGCGCTCCAATCACGGGCCGCTGGTCATGGAAGTGAACTCGTCGCCCGGACTGGAAGGCATTGAAGCGGCCACCGGCAAGGATGTGGCCGGCATGATTATTGATTTTCTGGGGAAAAACGCCCGGAAAAACAAAACCCGAACGCGCGGCAAGGGCTGAATCGCCGGATCACCGGGTCACCCACCGCTGCGCAGGGCGCGCAGCAGCCAGCCCATGCCCAGCACAATAACCAAAACCATATAGGCGGCAGACACCGCCCAGGCGCTGCGGTGTATGGAATACACGCCATCCATGGCAAGATGCACTCCGAACAGGGTGGCAAGCGAAGCCGCAATCGCCGCGAAAGCCGGCCAGCGATCGGCCAGCCAGGCACGCCCGCGCAGCTTGCGGGGGCCGGAATAGGCGTACAGCCACAGCAAAAAAACGGTCACCGGCAGCAGTATCAGCGCATCAACAAACATTTATACCTCCCCGATACAGGGCCCAGGCCTCAGGGCCTGCCTTCAACAACGAAATTCAGCGCGGGCAGACCGTCAATCATCGCCCTCACCTGCTCTCCCGGCAGCAGCGGCCCGACGCCTGCCGGCGTGCCGGTAAATATGACATCCCCCGCATTGACAGTCACTGTCTGTGACAGCCGGGCAATCAGCTCGGGCGGATCAAAAAGCATGTCGCCCAACTGTGCCGACTGGCGCACCTCGCCATCAATCTCCAGCCGGATCATGGTATCGCCCTGCGGCTGCCAGCCGGCGGCAGAAACCACCTGGCCGACCGGCGCGGACTGATCAAACCCCTTGCTCATCTCCCACGGATGGCCGGCCTGTTTGGCAATGGTCTGCACATCGCGCCTGGTCAGATCAACGCCAACCGCATAACCGAATATGGACTTTCTTGCCTGCGCCCGTGAAAGGCGCCGGCCGCCGGACTGCATGAATACAACCAGTTCAACCTCGTGATGCAGAAGGGCCGTACCTGGCGGGTATGCGATTTGCGACGAAATGCTCATGGCGGCAGCGGGCTTTGAGAAAAACACCGGCTCCCTGGGCGCGTTCGTCGCCCCCATTTCGCGAGCATGCTCGGCATAGTTGCGGCCGGCACACCAGATGTGGCGTACCGGAAATGATCCGCCGCCGGCAACGGGCAGCTGAATGGGCTTCCAGGCTACGACCTCCGTGGTCAAGAAAGCGCCCGAATTCCAACTGCGTGACGCAGCTTTTCAATAAATGGCGCGCTGATGGCACGAGCCTTTTCTGCCCCGCGAAGCAGCTCTTCTTCAACCTGCTGGGGGTTGGCCATCAGCGCTTCGTAGCGCTCACGCGCTTCTGCCAGCTCGCCGTCCACCAGTTCGAACAGGCGCTGCTTGACCTCGCCCCAGGCAATGCCGCGGGCAAATTCCTCACGCATTTCCAGACGCTGCTCCTCGCTGGCAAAAGCGGCATAGACATCAAATACCGGAGCCGTGTCGGGGTCCTTGGGTTCGCCCGGCTCCTGAGAGTTGGTCCTGATCCTCATGATGGCCCTGCGCAGTTTTTTGCCAGACAGCCACACGGGAATGGTGTTGTCGTAACTTTTGGACATCTTGCGGCCATCGGTACCCGGCAGCGTGGCCACGTGATCCTCAACCTGGGCCTCGGGCAATATGAAGTGTTCGCCGTAGCGATGGTTGAAGCGCTGGGCGATGTCGCGGGCCATTTCCAGATGCTGGATCTGGTCGCGCCCCACCGGAACCTTGTGGGCATTGAACATGAGAATGTCGGCCGCCATCAGCACCGGGTAGTTGAACAGGCCCATGGTAATGCCAAAGTCCGGGTCCTCATCGCGCTCGATATTTTCATCCACGGCCGCCTTGTAGGCGTGTGCGCGGTTCATCAGTCCCTTGGCGGTTACACAGGTCAAAAGCCAGGTCAGCTCCGGAATTTCGGCAATGTCGGACTGGCGATAAAACACGCAGCGTGAGGTGTCCAGGCCCAGCGCCAGCCAGGTGGCCGCTATTTCCAGCGTTGACTGGCGTACCCGTTCGGGCTGCTCGCACTTGATCAGCGCATGGTAGTCGGCCAGGAAATAGAAGGACTCGGTACCGCTGTCGCGGCTGGCGGCTATGGCCGGCTTGATGGCGCCGACATAATTTCCAAGATGGGGCGTTCCGGTGGTGGTGATTCCGGTCAAGACACGCTGTTTTTCAGACATGAAATAAATAGTTTCCTGGCAATTGAATCAAGTCATTCGGGCCTGAACCGGCCCAATGAAACGGCATGGCGCTCAGTGGCCCGGCTGTCAGGGGCCCACTCAGTCCTGCTGACCGTCCTGCATGATGGGAATGGGCTTTTTGTCCTCGTTGACGGCAACCATGACCAGATGGCCTTCAATGGCCAGCCTCTGGTTGCCACTTCTGAAATCCTCGATGAATATCTGAACGCGAACAGTGGCGGAGGTGCGCCCCACCCGGGTGACCTCACCCTTCATTTCAATGATGGCGCCCTCGGGAATGGGCACCTTGAAGTCCACCTGGTGAATGGAAACCGTGACCACCTGGCAGCGCGAGAAGCGCGTGGCGGTCAAAAAGGCAATCTCGTCCATCCACTTGAGCGCGTTGCCCCCGTACAGGGTGCCAATGGGGTTGGCATCGTGGGGGAAAACCTGGCGGACAATGCGCGTTTTCGATCGCGCCACTCGTTCAGCAAATGTTTCCATGCCAAAATTATACGCCATCGCCCATACAGAAAGCCCCGCTGTTGCGGGGCAGACTGTCTGTCGGTAAAAACCCTTGCGGTGTCAGGCGCTCAGGGCCTGTTCGGCGTCCAGGACGGCCGCAACAGCATGAATTACGGACGCAATGCGCACCGAATGCTGAACAACCGCAGCGCTCACCTCGGCTTTTTGCAAAACCTTTTCATGGCTGTCGATGCACAGCCCGCAGCCGTTGACGGCGGACACGGCCAGCGACAGCAGCTCGAAGTCGACCTTGTCGATGCCGGGGTTGCCAATCACGCTCATGCGCAGACCGGCTGGCATTCTGCCATAGTCCTTGTTGGACGCCAGGTGCACGAAACGGTAATAGATATTGTTCATGCCCATGATGGCCGCCGCCGACTTGGCTGCAGTCATCCAGGCCTCGTCCAGATGCTCGCCGGCCGCCTTTTCAACACCGGCCGTCAGCTGCGCATTGCGGCTGGCTATCGCCGTTGCCAGTGCAGTGGCCCATATTTGCTCATTGTTCATGCCCTCGGCCCGCTCCTGGTCGAGCACATTGCCAAGGTTGATCCGCAGGTCGCGGGCGTAATCGGGAATCAGTGCTCTGACAGCATCAATGCTCATTCACAACCTCATATTGACTTGATTCAAGTTGATAAAAAAGGCGGGAGCCGGTCGGCTCCCGCACTGGAATGTCCTGAAGGAGCTCAGGCCACTTTCAGAACGTCGTCACCCGGCTGCCAGTTGCAGGGGCACAGTTCGTCGGTCTGCAGCGCGTCCAGAACACGCAGGACTTCGCGGGGGTTGCGGCCAACGTTCATGTCGGTGACCGAAACGTGGCGAATGATGCCCTGCGGGTCAACCAGGAAGGTTGCGCGCATGGCCACGCCCTCTTCGGGATGCAGAATGCCCAGCTCGGAGCTCAGCTCGCGCTTGAAGTCGGCCAGCATGGGAATCTTGAGATCCTTGAGGTCTTCATGGCTCTGGCGCCACGCAAGGTGAACAAACTCCGTGTCGGTGCTTGCAGCCAGAACCTGGCAATCGCGATCGGCAAATTCACCGGACAGGTCGCTGAAAGCCTTGATTTCGGTCGGGCACACAAAGGTGAAGTCCTTGGGATAGAAAAACACCAGCTGCCACTTG
>DATGSU010000168.1:0-6313 GCA_035302305.1 Wenzhouxiangella sp.
CGTTTGTTCTCGATACGGGCGGGGATCTCTTCAACTACGACCCCACCACGGGCGAGGCCCATTTTGCCGTTGCCGCCCTGCCGGAGGTGATCGACGGACAGGCGGTGTACGATGAGCCGTTTTTCTGCTTTGAAGGCGGCAACCCGAGCGTCGGCCTGAGCGCAACCGACGCCAACGGTTATGTTATTGCCGAGAACATTCATGCTGGCGGTAATCTGGAGTACCTGCCGACCGCAAAGTCCATCATCCTAAGCCCGGCCAGCAGCTCGTACTGCTTTTACAAAAACAAGCTTGGTTCCGAGCTGGGGCCGCTGGGCCTGTTCGGCGTGCCGCCCCAAAATGAAGAGGATGAGCAAGATCCCGAGGAGCTTTTCAGCGACAGTTTTGAAGCGGGTGACCCCAGGCTGGAGGTTCAGTATATCCGCAATACGGGCAGCGGATATCAAGAGTTCACATACCTTGAAGCCTCCGGAGGCCATACAGTCGAGTACTTCCTGCACGTTAAAAATGTCAGCAATGCCGACGCCACAGCGCTGGCTGTACAGGAAGTGTTTCCTGCCAACCCTGATGTGTACGGAGTGGTTCTTGACGAAGGGACCTGGCGCTGCAATTCACACTCAAACTGCCCTGACAGTTCATGGAAAACCGGCCCGGTAAGAATTGAAGGGCTGAATTTGCCCGCCAACCAGACAATCACATTCCAGATTCAGCGCGAGGTGGTGGCTGATTCCATGGGCACCATTCATTTGCATGCGGCCGCGGTGGATACCAACAGTTCGGGAAATGACGCTGAAACGGCGTCGTTTGATACCGCTGAAGCCTATATTCACGTTGAATCCGGTTCGGCAAACGGGCTGAAATTCAGTTCCCAGCCCGACTCGGGAGCAATTTTCATGCCTGGTGAGCCGGTGGAGCCGGGTATTGTTGTTGCTCTGGTTGATGCCCAGGGCAATGTGGTTGGCAGCGACAATTCAACCTGGATCAGGCTGGACTTGTTTACCACTTCAATTGGTCCGGGGATCACCTCATTTCCCGTAACAGATTTCGCCACTGTGTGCGAACAGGTTCATGCCGGTGAAGCGTCTTTTGGTTCCAGTGCAGGCGGGCCCTTCCTGCCTGAGACCCTGTCGCCCGGCCAATATTATTTTGAGGCTGATGTTGCCGAGGAAAGCGGTTCTGAATGCGACATGCAAAGCGGGGGCTGGGGTTCGGTAAACAGCAACAAGTTTCAAGTAGGTGCCTTGTGAGGCACCGCTGAAAGCACAGGGCTGCCGGAAGCCGGCGATGATTTGTCGTATTGAGTTGTGCAGCATATATACCAGTGGTTGAAGGCGTATTCCCGTCGGGCCGGTTCGTCTGCGGTGCCCGACTGGCTGGGCTGCGTTGAATCCACGCTGGAAAAGCGCGCTGCAGCGACTGAGCCGGGCAGCGTAAACATTGCCGATGTGGTGGCCGCGCTTGACGTGCTCGAGCGGCTGTCGCCCGATGTTCCAACCGTTATTGCAACCGCCCTGTGGCCGTTTTCTCGCGGCGCCGAAAACCTGTCCTGCGATTTAAGGGACGAGCAGCTGACCGGCGCCGTCGACGAGCTGCTGCAACAGCTGAATACGCTGCGCTATTTCGAACAGCATTATCTTCCCGATGACGACAGCCGGGCCGAGGGCCTGCGCCAGCTGTTGATGGCGCTGGTGGCCGACGTGCGCGTGGTGCTCATTGCGCTGGCCTGGCAGGTTGCCCGCCTGCGGGCCGCCTTTGACAAGGACGAGGTTGTTCAGCGGCAGCTGGCGCGGGAGACGCGCATGATTCACGCGCCGCTGGCCAACCGGCTGGGCATCTGGCAGCTCAAGTGGGAGCTGGAAGACCTGTCGCTGCGATTTCTTGAGCCGGCCGCCTACCGGCGCATCAGCAGGCTGGTGGCCGAAAAGCGCTCGGACCGGCAAAGCTTTATTGAAAAGTTCATGGCAGAGCTGCGTCACCTGGTGGCCGAGGCCGGTATAGAGTCCGAGGTCAGCGGCCGGGTCAAGCATATTTACTCGATCTGGCGCAAGATGCAGAACAAGGGGCTGGATTTTCACGAGCTGTTCGATATTCGCGCCGTGCGCGTCATGGTGGACACGGTGGAGCAGTGCTATTCGGTGCTGGGCCTGGTGCATACCCGCTGGCAGCCGGTGCCCGGTGAGTTTGACGACTACATCACCAACCCCAAGGCCAACCTTTACCAGTCACTGCACACGGCGGTTACCACCCGCAATGGCCAGGTGGTGGAAGTGCAGATTCGCACCCATGACATGCACCGCCACGCCGAGCTTGGCGTGGCCGCACACTGGCGCTACAAGGAAGGCGGCACCCGCGATGAGGCCATGGAAAAGCGCATTGGCGTTATGCGCCAGCTGCTTGAAAACAAGGCCGGTGATGGCGACAACGAGGCGCTGCTGGAAGGGTTTGACAACCTGACCACCGAGGACCGGGTGTATGTGCTGACGCCCCAGGGCGACGTGCGCAACCTGTCGGCCGGCGCCACTCCGCTGGATTTTGCCTATCTTGTGCATACCGAGGTGGGCCACCGCTGTCGCGGCGCGCGCGTCAACGGCCGCATTGTGCCGCTGACCTACAGACTCAAGAATGGTGACCGGGTTGAAATTCTGACCGCAAGGGAAGCCCGCCCATCGCGCGACTGGCTGGTGGCCAGCCTGGGCTATACGGGCACGGCGCGCGCGCGCACCAAGATCAGGCACTGGTTTCGCCAGGCCAACCGCGATGAAAATCTGGCCGAAGGGCGCCAGGCGGTCGAAGCTGAATTCAGGCGCCTGGATCTTGATCCGGTCGATGTTGAAAAAGTCGCCGCCAAATTCAACGCGCCCAGCCTTGATGAGCTTTATGTTTCTGTGGGCGCCGGTGACCTGACCGCCACCCAGGTGGCCCAGGCGGTTGAGCGGCTGGAACACAAGGCGCGCGAGGACAAGGCCGGCATTGCCGTACACAGCCTGCCGGCCAGGGAAGAAAGCGGTGATGGCGATGTTCGCATCGAGGGGCTTGGCAGCCTGATGCACCAGATGGCGCGCTGCTGCCAGCCGCTGCCGGGCGATGCCATTGGCGGCTACATCACCCGCGGGCGCGGCGTGAGCATTCACAGGCTGCAGTGCAAGCAGTTTGCCAATTTGCAGCGCCGCAGTCCGGAGCGCATTCTCGAGGTCAAATGGGGCTCGGGGCAGCAGCGGCGCTATCCGTCACGCATTGTTGTGCATGCCTGGGACAGAAATTCACTGATCAAGGACATCGGCGCGCTGATGGCCAGCGAAAACGTCAACGTGACCGCCATGAGCGCGGACCAGACCAATGGCGGTGAAGAAGTCAGCATTGAGCTGACGGTCCAGGTCGAGGACTTTGATCAGCTGGCCGGCCTGCTCAGCCGTCTGCAGAATATTCCGGCGGTGACCGATGCCCGGCGCATCCGCTAGTTCGGCGTCCACAGCGTCTCCGGCATCGCCGCGGGTCAGCGTGGTTATTCCCAACTGGAATGGCGCTGCTCATCTGCCCGAGTGCATGGATTCGCTGGCGCAGCAGACCTTTGCCGATTTTGAAACCACGGTGGTTGACAACGGCTCAAAAGACGAATCTCTGGCGCTGCTGGCCGAGCGTTATCCGTGGGCCAGCGTTATTGCGCTTGACGACAATCGCGGCTTTTCAGCAGCCGTAAACCGCGGCATTGAGGCCAGCCGCGCCGAGTATGTGGTGCTCATGAACAACGACACCCGGGCGTGCCCGGACTGGCTTGAGCGCCTGGTTGAGGCCATGGACAGGCATCCGCAGGCTTCGTTTGCCGCCTGCAGAATGCTGCTCTACGACCCGCCGCATGACATCGATTCGGCCGGCGACAGCTTTTCGCTGTTCAGCGGCGGAAAGAACATCGGCGCCGGTGAGCCGGCCGACAGCCATGACCGGCTGGCCTGGGTATTCGGCGCCTGTGCCGGAGCGGCCATTTATCGGCGCAGCCTGTTTGACGATATCGGCCTGTTCGATGAGGACTTTTTTCTGATTTACGAAGATGTCGATATCGATCTGCGCGCACAGGTGGCCGGCCATCGCTGCCTGTATGTGCCCGACGCGGTGATCTATCACAAGCGCGGTGCCTCCACCAACCTTGTGGACGTGCGCATTACGGCGCGTGCATGGCGCAACATGATCTGGGTGGCCGGCAAGAGCCTGCCGCCGTTTCTGCTGCTGGTTTGGGCGGTTCTTTTTGCGCTCCATCTGGGCTGGAGAACCCTGATGTTTGTGTTGCGGCGGCTGGTGCCGCGTTTTGGCGCTCCGCCGGACGACGCTGCAACCGATGCTTCTGAGGCGGCGCTCAGGGGTTCGCCGTGGTGGCGGGCCAGCACCTACGCGCGGGCAACCCGGGACGGCCTGGCGGCACTGCCGGCCAAGCGCCGCAGCGAGCGCCACAGGCGGCGTTTGGGTTCGCTGGCCCTGGCAAGGGTTTTGCTGCGCCCGGTCAGGCCCGTCGAGCCGTCCGCCGGTGCCAGGGCAGTTCAAGAATAGTTCCTGCTGCCAGGCGTGACGCCGATTCCAGGCTGTATTCCTGTGCCGTCAGGCGGCCGTTGGCCGCCAGGCGCGCCCGTTTGTCATGGCTGGAAAGAAGTTCTTCAATTACAGATACGGCAGTTTGTTCCGAACAGTCATCGACAACTGCGGCGTTGACGTCTTTTTTTACATAAACCGAGGGGCCGCCGGCCGGGAATGTGACCACGGCCAGCCCGCGCGCCATGGCTTCCAGCGGCGGCAGGGCAAAGCCTTCGTGCTCGCTGGCCAGCAGAAAGATTCGGCAGCGATCCATCAGCGCCACGATCTGCTTGTCGCTGTCGGGCACCAGGCAGGTGTGCAGGCTGTCGCCAAAGGGCTCGAACAGGGCGGTTTCCGGCGCAATGGCCGCCACCGAAATGCCGCGGGCGTGAAGGTCGGCGGCAATTTGGCGGTAGCGGTCGAGGCGCTTGTGGCGACCGTGGCGCAGCATCATCAGCACGTCAAGGTCGCGGCTTTCGCTGCGGGGGGTTTCGATGAAAGACTGCGCCACGCCCAGCGCCAGCGGGGGCTCCGCCGCCACGCCGCGCTTTTTCAGCTGGCGGTGCAGGTAGGGGTTGGCCGGCAGCACGATTGCACGGCGCCAGGCCAGGCGGCACGCCAGCCACGCCAGCCATGAAAGAGGGGCGGGGTAGAAGCGGTATTCAAGGTCCTGCACCAGCCAGGCAAAAGACCGGCGCCGAAAACGGGTGGCCAGCACCGCCGACAGGGCCGTGACGAAATGATTGGCCAGAATGTTTTGCCCGCGCAGCCTGGGCACGGCGGCAAGCATGAACAGCAGCCAGCGCACAACCTTGTTCCCGCGCGGCCGGGTAATGGCCGTGACGGCAATTTCAGGCGCCAGGCTGAAGCCCGGCTGCTCGCAGCCGCCGGGCACCAGAAATTCACAGGTTGCGCCGCTGGCGGCCAGGGCGTTGGCCACGGCAATGAGAACCCGGTTGCCGCCGTTGCGCTCAAGTCCCAGGGCCGGAATGATGATGTTCATTGGCAGCGGAAAATCTTGTAGCGATTGAGCAGGCCCATGATCCAGCGGTGCAGGCCGCGGTAGTGCCTGTCGATAAACAGCCCTTCGGCGCGGTATTTGGCAATTTTCTGTTCGCGCCTGCTCATGATGGTGTCTGCGCTTTGGCCGCCGCTGTGCACCAGCGACAGGCGCGGATCATAGACCAGCCTGATGCCCTTTTGGCGCGCCCGCCAGCACCAGTCCAGATCTTCAGCGTACAGCCAGTAGCTTTCATCCAGCGGGCCAACCCGTTCAAGGTTTTGGCGATGGGTGAACATGAAAGCCATGATGCCGGTTTCAACGCTTGTTGGCCGGCTGATCCGCGCCCACCTGCGGCGCGGCAGCAAGGCGCGGCGCAGCGAAGGTGCGCGCCCGACGCAGTCCTGCATATTGCCGGCGGAATCGTTGAGGCGCACAAAGCGCGCCTCGCCTGGCCGGGCGGTGTTCATCAGCTGCTGCCAGAAGCGGGGGGTGAATCCTGACACATCGGGATTGACCAGCGCAATGTATTGTCCGCCGGCACGGGCCAGAAGCCGGTTGACGCCAGCGGCAAAACCGGGGTTGTCGCGATCGCGTGATATGGACCCGATATCGGCACCGGCCTGCTCAAGCGTGGTGACCACGCTGTCGTCCGGGCTGTTGTCGTGATAGAGGATTTCATGCCCGGGCATGTTTGCGAGGCTGTCGGCAAGCTGGCGGTGGAAGGTGCCGACGGTATCGGCACAGCCGTAG
>DATGSU010000169.1:0-3072 GCA_035302305.1 Wenzhouxiangella sp.
AATGGCGGCGTCACCGTGGATGAGCACGGACAGAACCTGCTCGCGCTGGTCATCGTGCAGGCGCGTCAGGCGCGCGCGCGCCGATCCGATCACCACCGGGTTGACGATTTCAAGATGCGACGGGTTGAACGCCAGCGCCAGGTGAACCGGGCCGCCGGGTGTGGGCACATCGGAGCTGAAGCCCATGTGGTATTTGACGTCGCCGGTGCGGTTGGGATCGTCCTCGGCAATCTTTTCCTCAAACTCGGCAAACAGTTCGCGCGGACTTTTGCCCAGAATGTTGACCAGCACGTTGAGGCGACCGCGGTGGGCCATGCCCATGACCATTTCACGTATCCCGTGGCTGCCCGAATGACGTATCAGCGTGTCGAGCAGGGGAATCAGGCTTTCGCCGCCTTCGAGCGAAAAGCGCTTCTGGCCCACGTATTTGGAGTGTAGGTACTTTTCCAGGCCTTCGGCGGCGGTGAGCTTGTCGAGCAGGTGCCTGCGCTCGTCGTCGGGCAGGGTGTAGCGGCCGCGCGCGCCCTCGAGGCGCTGCTGCAGCCAGCGGCGCTGGCGGGTGTCGTTGATGTGCATATACTCAACGCCAATGCTGCCGCAGTAGGTGTTTTCGCATATGTCAATGATTTCGCGCAGCGGCAGCTGGTCGGCAGCCGCCAGCGTGCCGGTGGCAAACTGCGTGTCCAGATCCGATTGATCCAGCTGGTGAAAGCCCAGCTCAAGATCGGGAACCTGCTGCTGCTCGGTCAGGTTGAGCGGATCGAGGTGGGCTCGCAGGTGCCCGCGCACGCGGTAGGCGTTGATAAGGCGCAAAACGCCGGCCTGTCTGTGATCAACTGTGCCGGTCGCTGGTGCATGCTGCAGCCCGGCCGCGGCCAGAAGCCGAAACCGCTCCTCGATCTGGCTGTGGCGGGTATCGGTGTCCGTGCCGTCCGCGAGCTTGGAAAAAACCTCGCGCCAGTGCTGCGGCACCGACTCGGGGTCATCCAGCCAGTCTTCGTAATAGGTTTCAAAATAGGCGGCGTTGCCGCCGGAAAACAGGGAGTTTTTATATTGCTCTTGCAAGTAGTCGGTCATGAAGGATGCCGTCCAAAAACGAAAGCCGATCGGGAAATTTTGAGTGAGTGGCGGGTACAGGCCTGATTATAGCTGTGCCGGTACATTCATTGGGCCTGATAAAGCGATATCAACGTGTTTGGGCCGGTTACAGCCACGCGCTAGACATAATGGTCGATTGCTCCGGCCATTTCTGCGGCATTGCCCGTGTATGAAGACGGCGTCATGGCCAGCAGACGGTCGCGGTCGGCAGCCGGAATGTCCAGCTCGGTGACAAATTTGCGCAGCCGTTCGCGGTCTATGCCCTGCCCGCGGGTCAGCGCCTTGAGTTTTTCATAGGGTTCGGGCACGTTGTGCAGCCGCATGACGGTTTGCACCGCTTCGGCCAGCACCTCCCAGGCGCTGTCCAGGTCTGCCGCCAGGCGCTGTTCGTCCGGCGCAATCCGGTCCAGCCCCTTGAGAATGGACTGCCAGGCCAGCGAGCAGTAGCCAAAGGCGGAACCCAGCGAACGCTGCACGGTGGAATCGCTCAGGTCGCGCTGAAAGCGCGAGACCGGCAGCTTGGCAGCCAGGTGCCCGAGCACGGCGTTGGCCAGACCCAGATTGCCCTCGCCGTTTTCAAAATCAATGGGGTTGACCTTGTGCGGCATGGTGGAGGATCCAACCTCGCCCTCAACGAGTCGCTGGCGGAAATAGCCCAGCGAAACATAGCCCCACACATCGCGGGCAAAGTCCAGCAGCACGGTGTTGATGCGCATCAGGGCGTGGCAGACCTCGGCCATCATGTCGTGCGGTTCGATCTGGGTGGTGTACGGATTCCAGACCAGGCCCAGGTCCTCGACAAAATTGCGCGCCAGGGCCGGCCAGTCCACCTGTGGGCAGGCGGCAACATGGGCATTGAAATTGCCCACCGCGCCGTTGATCTTGCCGGTGATTTCAACCTGGTTGAGCAATCGTCTCTGGCGACGCAGCCGAAAAACCGTGTTGGCCAGCTCCTTGCCCAGCGTGGTCGGGGAGGCGGTTTGCCCGTGGGTGCGCGACAGCATGGGAATGTCTGCCGTGCTCTTTGCCATATCGGACAGCCGGCGATCAATGTCGGCCAGCAGCACGTCCAGCTCTTCAACCACCGCCTGCCGAATGATCAGCGCCCAGGCCAGGTTGTTGATGTCTTCGGAAGTGCAGGCAAAGTGGATGAATTCAACATGGGGGGCCAGCGAAGCGCGCCCCGAAAACTGCTCCTTGAGCCAGTATTCAACCGCCTTGACGTCGTGGTTGGTGGTTTTTTCAATGGCCTTGATCGCGGCCGCGTCTTGGGCGCTGAATTCGTCCGCCAGCCGGTCGAGAAAGGCCCGGTCGTCGCGCGAAAGCGCGGGCAGGGCGGAGAATTCGGGCTCGTTTGCCAGTGCCTTGAACCAGGCAATTTCAACCTTCACCCTATGCTTGACCAGGCCGGCCTCCGAAGCCAGGCGGCGCAGCCCCGAAAGCCTGGAGGCATAGCGGCCGTCCAGCGGAGAAAGAGCGGTCAGGGCGTGGGTTGTCATGGTTTTTTGAGCGCTTTGATTGGTGAGCGGGCAATGATACCGCAACGGCAGGCTTTTCTGTTCCCGACAAGCGGTGCCGAATGCTGCAAGACCGCGCAGATAATTGCGGCGCGGCTGTCGGTGGCACAAGCGGCCGTGAAAAATCGTACTGGTGCTTGAGGCTCGTCGCCCGCGCCTTGAAAACTTGTGATTCGGAAGCCCCGCAGTCGGGAAATTCCGCAACTGACAAGGTTCGTGCGGGCTGGCGGGCCGGACTGCTGCCAGGCAGCATGTTGCCATACAGCCGCAATGAATCATTGCGCCAGGACATCCGATGACACAGGAATTCACCAGACCGGGCGCGGGCGAGCGCGTCAAGCAGCTGGGCTATCTGCTCAAGAATACAGTCACCATTGTTGGCCGCGACACCGGCATTGTCGGGCCCTGGCGGCGGGCGGCCGTTTACGCCGCCGTCATGGTGACCATGTTCTTTGCC
>DATGSU010000170.1:0-10074 GCA_035302305.1 Wenzhouxiangella sp.
CTTTGCAGGCCTTTGGGCAGGGGCCCAGGCCTGAGCCGGCGCAGCGCCAGCTTGCCTCCGCTGTCGGCCGAAACAACCAGGTCGGCCGGCGGCTGAACCAGGATTTCCACGCGGCCGTCGGCGTGCCGGCGGGCCAGCTGAAAGGCCGTGACGGTAAAATCGCCCGGCTTCTGTGGCGTGCCCAGCTGCGGGTGCTCGATCTGCCCCTTGGCAAAGCGTTTCAGGTCAATGCCTTCATCGACCAGCATGCGCGAGCGAATGGCACCGGCGGCCAGCGACGGCCACGGCGGAACCAGTGACTCGCCGTAGCTGCCGGGGGCGCCAAACAGTTTGTTGCCGCGCATGAACAAGACATCCACGGGCTCCATGAATCGGTAGGTATGGGTCATGCCTGACCTCCGCTGCGGGTTTCGCGGGCCAGAAATTCGGCCACGCTCAAAAAGTTGTCGAGCCAGCTCAGCCCGCCCTCGGCGGGTTGTTTGAGAACCCGCTCGACCAGGCGATCTGCCAGGCCGGGCACGCGGGCCTTTTGCCGGTCGTCGGTGGTTTGGCGTGCCATTTGGTATTCAAGCAAATGCCGGAGCATGTCCTGAAGCATGTCGTGATTGTCGGCTATGGGCACCGGCAGATCCTTGAGCCAAACCTGGGTGTGATAGGCGGCCCGCCGTGAAGTGCCTTCGCTGCGCAGAAAATCGGTCAGCTCGAGCAGCAGATGAACCGGCTCGCCCCAGTGTTCGCTCAGGTAAAGCGCGCCGCCAGAACGCTTGATGACGGTAAGGGAAAAGGCGTCCTTGCCGTCGACCTGTTTGGCGCGCTGTTCGGCAGCACGAAGTTCGCGCATGACGGCCGACAGGGGCGCCTGATGGTGGGCAATGACGGCACCACAGGAGGCGCTGGCCTTTGTTCCCATCATGCGCATAAGCTGCAGGCGCCCACGCTTTTTCAGGCTGGCAAACCCCTTGGTGAGCGTCAGCACGCCGCCATCGGGGGTGTGTATTTCCTCACCGTCTTCCGGCTCATCGCCGGAATAGGCATGGCGCAGCCGCTGCATGGCCGGCAGCAGGTCGGCCACCGGCAGCGTGGCGAGCACGTCGTCGCCGCCGGCATAGATCAGCCGGCCGAGGTATTCGCTCTCCACAATGTGGCGGACCACGGTTTGTGAAAAATCGTTGAGCGCCCCGGAAATGGCCAGGTGACGATTGGGCGAAATGGCGCGCTTTTGCTTGCCGTATTTGGCCACCGCCGGCTCGCGGCGGGCGTGTTCCTCGAAACCCTTGCGAACCGAAGGGTGAAAGCTCTCGAGGTAGCTGATGCTGTTGCTTTCATCGCCCGACAGGATGGCCCCCATGGAATCGCCGTCCATCATCAAAAAGCCGTAGTAGGTTTCAACGCGCGAAACGCCCAGGGTTTCCCTGACGAGTCGGCGGGTGTGGCGCAGCTGGTCTTCGCTGTCGGCCTCGTCTGCCTGGTCGAGCAGCGCGGGCAGGCGCTTGGCGTCGGCCAGGGCGGCATTGGCGTCGTGACGCAGCATCAGCCGGCGCGGCAAAGCCACATTTTCGGCACCCTGCGCCTTGTCGGCAAAGCCTTCCCGGGTGTGGCCGCCATCGACCAGCCACCGGTCGAGCTGGTGCGCCAGCGCCATGGTGTGGGTGGAAACCACAAAGCGGCCGATATTCTCCCGCCCCAGCGCCTTCCCCACCTTTTCGGCAAACAGCGTGGGCCAGAGCCGCTTGATGGCCGGCAAGGCGGCCAGATGCTCGCCCTTTTTGGCCCAGGCGGGCTTTTCACCCGCAATGCGGCTCCACAGGGTGTTTTTGCGCCGGCCGGGCGGAATGGTCAGATGGTCGCGGTTGGTGGTCAGCCATTCGGCCTCGCCGGTCAGCGAGTCGCGCCAGCCCTGCTGCTGCGTCTGTTCAAAGCTGCGCGTCGCCTTGGCCGCGGCCATTACCCGCTCGGCCAGGTCGTAGACGGCCGGGTACAAAACGCCCGGGTTGGGGGCGAAAAACGTGGTGTTTTCCTGCCACCGGATTTCTTCGCCGAGAATTTTCCAGGCGGGCGAGTCCAGAAAGCCGCTGTTTTCGCCCGCCCCGGCGCCAAAAAACGGCGCCATGGCCTCGGAAAGCCGCGTGGTGTCCAGGTCGGTCTGGCGCTGTTTGTTGCGCGGATGAATCAGCGAAAACGGCACCGCCGCCCAGTGGACTTCGGGAAAGCCTTCGAGCTGCTTGCGCATTTGTTGGTAGGGAACGTCGCTTTCCTCGCCGGCCGTGGCCAGCAGGCGCTCCACCACGTCTTCGCCCAGCCCGGCCAGCCAGCTACGCACGGCCCGGGTGGCCCGGGCGGCCAGTTCTTTGGCCTGTGCGGCCGGAACCACGGCCACAAAACGGTTGGGCAGCGCGGCGGAAAACAGCGGATTGGCATCGGTGGCGCCTCGTTGCCAGTCGCAGTTTTCAAACAGCCCGGCCGGCAGGCCCATTTGGTCGCGCAGCCACAGGTCCACCTGCGGAATGCCGCGCAGGCGCGGGAACAGGATGGCGTCCGGGCCCAGCTCCTCGCACAGCGGGCGCATGACTTCCCACGACAGGCGCGAAAGCAGATGCGAGCCGGCCCACAGGTCGTCCATTTTGCGGGCGGCGGATATAAAGCCCTGCACCGGCCCGATGGACAACGCCAGCAGCGCGGCTTCGCCGTCGGGATCGGCCGCAAAGGCACCAGCAAAGGCGGAGGTCAGATCCAGATGGTCCCAGATGGAGTGATCGGGCACGCGGGTGTCGGCCGGCAGCATAGACCAATGCTTCTCCAGCACACCAGAGGGGCTCGTGCCTGCGCTGGTGACGGACAGATCCGGCCCGAACCGCCAGTTTGCCAGCAGGGTTTTGCGCAGGTCCTGCGGCTGGTCGTCGCCGGCGCCCAGCTTGACCAGCAGCTCGGAAAAATGATTGAAGCTGCGGGTTATGAACGCGTCGATATCGGTTTCGCCCAAGCCGCCCGAAAGCTCGTACGCTTCGCCGGCGAGCGGGTGCACCAGCACGGGCTCTTTGGCCCACGAAACCTGCGCCCAGGGCGCAATTCGCAGCGTGACCTCCTTGCCCTTGCGGCTGGTCACATGCTGTTCTTCCATGGGCCACTGCGGCCGGTCGGCGGCGGCCGCCCACCAGTCGGCGCGCTGCACGTGGCGATAAATATCGCCCGGCAGGCCGTTTTTGAAAATGACCGCAGACAGCACATCATCGCTGTCGGGGTCGATGTGTTCGGGCGGCTGGTCCAGGCCCAGCAGGCGCTTGAGCGCCAGGGACGTGCCGCCTTCGTGCCCGGCAGGGTCGCGCAGCAGCACCAGCGCCTTTTCGGCCGGGTCGTGAACGCGGGCCGCCAGCTTGGTTTTCCAGATCGTTTGATCGCTCATTGTTTACTCCGAAACCCGCGAAATGCTATTGGTCAACTCGCCATCAAGAAATTGATGAGCCTCTTTCCATACGCGAACGAGGGTGCTTCTGTCAGCGTTAAATTCTTCCGGGAGCATATGCGGCATATGAAAAACCAGTCCAACAAGCTTTCCATCGCTTGTTTTACGAACCTTGAATCGAAGCTGATTTGGGAAGCGAACCTTGTCTCCCCAATCACTAACAGCATGGTTTGTCACTGGATAAGCAAGCCACTGCCTGTCCATTACCCTGAGATGCGGGGTTCTTTCAGCCTCAAGAGAAAAATGAGTACGCAATTTTATTTTGATGTCAGCCAGCTCATTGACCACGCTTTCCCAGTTGGAAAAAGGCTGTGTTTCCCAAATCAGTGGCCCCTCTTCATCCTGGGCAATGGCATGCGGGAAAGATTGATTGAAACAGTCTTCAAACTGATTCAAAGGTGTGTTTGGAGCCTCGTCTTTCGACAAGCCTTCAAGATATACAGAACCCCAGCCATTGCGACTGCGACCGCCCATCGCTCCGTATCTGTGGATCAAATGAAGTACCCGGGCAAGCACCGCCACGTCAGCTGTTGGTGCTGCAATGGAAAGTGTGGATGTCTCACCATCTTGAATGGCAGTCTCGCCCTTTAGAGCACTCCCTCCGGATTTGTAGGTCAGTGGCCCATACCCAAGATACAGCGCGCTCCCAACACTTCGACCCCCCCTGCCCACTTCAGGATGAAAAACATTTTTGTCACGAGGCCATGCTGAAGACCTGAGGCGCCCCGGGCGCCAGCGATCCAACCGGATACGGACCGCGCTTTTGCGACCGGCAACCGGCTGACCATTCTGCTTGTCGTCTTCCAGCCAGGCGTGGCCAAACAGCATCCCTTCGCGATGGCGCATGTCGGACACGTTTACCGCAAAATTGTTTTCGGCGGCATAGACCACGCGCCACCACTGGCGCAGCAGCGCCTTGATGGGCGGCGTGCGCCAGGCGCCGTCCTGGTTGGCGTCACCAACAAAGGCCGGCGTAAGAAAGCGCAGCTGACACTTGATTATTTCCATCAAAATGACTCCAGGCGACAGCCCGGGACGCGCTGCGTTCCGGGCAAATCAGAAACAAGAAATTTAAGCCTCACGGAATCCCCTTCCCCAAAAATGCTCTATCAATTAATCAAATAACACTTAACAAGTCAAATTATGCTCAACCCGGCAGCGTTTTTGCCTGCCTGCAAGCTTGCCGGGTTATATGTCCTGCTCAAATTATTTTGATGCTTTCCGGCTCAAGCAAAATCTGGTGCTGCGTTTCACGCCCCTTGAGCGGAATTGAACTGATGCCGTAAATCTTTTTTCCCGATCGCCCCAGCGCCCGCGCAATGGCGGCGTTGATGCGCGAGCGGCGCTCGGACAGCCACTGGGTGTGGTTGAGGCTGTCGTCATCCCAGGGTCTGTCGCTCCACCGCTCGGCTTCCACCGACATGTCGTTGTCGTAAATTCTGTTTCCAAAGGCGTGCAGCTGCTTGCGCAAAGCCGAGTTCACTGCGTTGAATTTTGACAGGCGCACGCCCGGACTGACCTCGTCGAGCGCACGCTGCGCCATCCATGCATAGACGGCAAAATTCGCGGTGGAAAGCTGGATGCGCGTACCGGCGCAAACGATGCAGTAATTCCGGGTATCAACAATGAGCTCAGGCGGTTTTTCCAGCTTTTGAGCAGCTTCCACGGCATCTACAAAGCTGCCGCCGCCCAAAAGGGATCGCGGCAGGCGGTCACGCAGGCGCACAAAGGGAATATCCGCCAGATCAACCTTGGCGTCTGCCGTGGAAACCTGCTTGCCTGTGCGGGTTTCAAGCGTGACGGGCCGGCGCGGCGGATAGAAGAAATCAGGCAGGGTTTCAAAATCTTCCGAAACCAGAACATGCGAAAGCCTGTCCTGGGCCCGCCCGTAGAGCGACAGCGCATAGCCTGCAAAAAAACCCATGCTCTTGCGGCCACCCGCCAGGGAAACATGGACTGCGCTGTCGGGGTCGGAAGTGACCCCGGCTATAAATGAAAGAATGGCATCGGCCATGGCCAGGTTGTCCGACTGACTGCGAATGTCATCCAGAGGCTGACCATCCGGGCCGTTCAAAACGTGAATGTTTTGCTTGCTGAACTGGATGTTTGCCAGTCCGTAGTCCCGGCACAGCCTGGCCAACTCGCCATCGCCGTTTTGCCCCAGAAGCAGCCGGGCGCGTTTGGCACCGGAAAAGGTGGTCAACACATGCACTTCGTCGGGCACCCACGGGGTCTCTCGCTGGGTGAGTGCATAGACGGTTTCGGTAACCACCTGGGGGGTCAGACCGGTGACACAAACCAGGACGCGTCGAGATTTGTCAGGCATTTTTGTTCAACTGCCAGAATATTGCCAAAGCCCAAGTCTACTGTACGTTTTTTTCCGCCTCGCTGCCGGCAAGCTTGCAGGGATGGTTTTTTCATCCGGCGACCCAAGATTGATGCCTGACTGATGTTTTCTGACTGATATACATGGAGCGGTGCGATGACGGCCCTGTCGATTCTTGATCTGGCGCCAATCAACGAGGGCGGTTCGGTGGCCGAATCGCTGGCCAATACGGTGGACCTGGCGCGCCTGGCCGATGATTTGGGCTACAGGCGCTACTGGATGGCCGAACATCACGGCATGGTGGGCATTGCCAGCGCGGCCACGGCGGTGCTGATCGGGCATGTGGCCGGAGCCACACAGCGCATTCGCGTGGGCGCCGGCGGCATCATGCTGCCCAACCATTCCCCGCTGATGGTGGCCGAGCAGTTCGGCACGCTGGATGTTCTGTACCCCGACCGCATTGATTTGGGCCTGGGGCGGGCGCCGGGCACCGACCCGGCCACATCGCGGGCGCTGCGGCGCGATCTGCAGACCGATCCGCTCGCCTTTCCGCAGGACGTGGCCGAGCTGGTCAGCTATTTTGAAGGCACGGCGCCGGTAACGGCGGTGCCGGGGGCGGGCCAGGACAAGATTCAAATCTGGATTCTGGGCTCCAGCCTGTTCGGTGCCCGGCTGGCGGCTCAGCTGGGGCGGCCGTATTCATTTGCCTCGCATTTTGCGCCGGCCCGGCTGCACGAGGCGCTGGCGGTTTATCGCTCGGAGTTCCGCCCTTCAAAATATCTGGACCAGCCCTATGTGATGCTGGGCTACAACGTGTTTGCCGCCGACAGCGACGACGAGGCGGCTTATCTGGCCTCGTCGTGGCAGCAGTCCTTCGTGCGGCTGCGCACGGGCAATCCGGGCCGGCTGCCGCCGCCGCAAGCGGGCTATTACGAATCGCTGCCCGAACCGGCGCAGGGTCTTCTCGATCATGTTCTGGCGTGCACGGCGATGGGCTCGCCCGATACGGTGGCGCGCCAGATGCGCGAGTTCGTCGAGACCACCGGTGCCGACGAGCTGATCATCAACAGCAGCATGTTCGATCACGCGGCGCGCCGGCGCAGCGTGGAAATTGCTGCACAGGTCATGATCGATGACGCCGGCTGAATTTCCCGTGGCCGCTGCGGCCATTCAGTGCGATGATGACCGGCAATCAGGCACCCATCTACACGAGGCGAACCCATGGACTGGTTGAGCTGGAGTCTTCTTTACTGGCCGGGCTGGCTGCTGGCCGTGCTGTTGGTCATCGCCGGGCTGGCCGGCGCCGTATTGCCCGTCGTGCCGGGCGTTCCGCTGGTGCTGGGCGGCTTGCTGATGATGGCCGCCCTGGACGGCTTTGTGCACGTCAGCTGGGCCACCATGCTGTGGCTGACGTTTTTGACCATCCTGTCGGTGGTCGTCGACTTTCTGGCCACCGCCGAGGGCGCGCGCCGCTTTGGTGCCGGCCGTCTGGCCATACTCGGAGCCACGCTCGGGCTTTTGGTGGGCATCTTCTTTGGTCTGCCGGGCATCCTGTTCGGCCCCTTTGTCGGCGCGTTTGCGGGGCACCTGGCCGCGCGCGCCAACATCGACGACTCCATTCGCGCCGGCGTGGGCGCCAGCATCGGCATTCTGGTCGGCACCCTGGCCAAGCTCGCCATCGGCCTTTTGATGATCGTGTGGTTTGTGGTGGCCTGGATTCTGTAGCGGGCGCTCATAACAAGGCCCGGCTACGTGCGCAGCCAGGCCTTGCAAAAGCATCCGTGTTTCAATCGACGCTATTTCTCAAAGCGATCGGAGAAAATCCTGTCCTCTCTTTCTCCGAATTCCACGGCGCCAATGTCGGCAGCCGCTCCCACCACTCGAGGAAAACCAATGCCCCGCTGGTCATGTGTATAGCTGCCGGCATCACCTGCATCAATCAGTTCGGAACCAGCTGCCGGCATATGCGTTAGCGTTGGGCCGCCATTGTCCTGCAGTGGGCCCAGCCACCACGACTCAAAATCTGTAATGGTATCTGGTGGCAATACTCCAGTATGGCCAATAATTGTAGTACGTGCCGAGTTGGCATACCCGGTAATCGTCAATGACTGACTACTTGGAAAAGCAATATCTGTAAGAACCTTCCCACCACCCCCTGTGGGATGGTAGTTTCCATTCACCACGGAGCTGACAAGCTCAAGGCTGATGTCGTTCCCGTGAGGGCTATGGAGATATAAGCCTGCGCCATGGTATCCCGCTTGGTTATCCGCCAAGGGATTGGAGATAAAATTATCAGTAATGGTGCTGTTTTCAATCAATATGTTTTCAGCACTGGTGTTCAAGCCAGCTGAGCGCGCCGTATCACCCGTGCTCTCGTTTCCTGAAATCGTGCTGCTCAATATCTTGACCGACGGTTGCGGGCCTGTACCTTCGCCGTCAAGCCGTGCGCCTGCATGCGTGCCGGCCGTGTTGCCTGAAATGGTGCTTTTCCAAACGTCAACACGCCTGGCAGCAAAGCCCCCGGAATTGGATGTTGCGTTATTGCCATACACCGAGCTCAAATCCATGATCAGACTGGCCGCATAAAAACCACCCCCGACCACACCATCATTGTTGTACACACTGGACTCATTAATATACAAATCGCCGCTGACATACAGCCCGCCACCAACTCCTGTGGCAGAGAAAGCGGGATTGCTGGCTACAACCTTGTTGTCATGAACAGCCGAGCCTTCCATCATGCTTGCACTTGCAGCGTGTACACCAGAGCCGTAGTGATTTGAAGCAACAGTTTTGTTGCCATAAACGGCACCCTCCTCCATCATCAGAACATGCTCTTCGGCAAAGATTCCGCCGCCCCGTGCATTATGCGCTTCTGCCGTGTTTTCATATACAAGAGACGCACCGAAAAGCCGGACATCGTCTTCCGAGTATGTCCCGCCACCATAGGAATAACGATTGGTAGCATCAGCTCTGGCAATATTCTGGTAAACGGCGCTTGCCTGCTTCAGCGTGATACGATCCACGGCATACACGCCGCCTCCGTAGGCGTCGCCGGTGCCCTGCCCTTCAACAGCCGCTTCATTGTGAGCAACCACAGAGCCAATCAGCTCTATTTCACCTCCACTGTAAAGCGCGCCCCCCCTGGCGCTGGAATTCCCGGATGCCGTTGCGGCTGAAGCTGAAAAAACGCTTTCGGTGGCCGTGATGTTTCCCTTTGCATGGATCGCTCCACCTTCCGTCCTATTGTGGTTGCTGGTCGCATTGCAATCGCCAATAAAGCTTTTATACAAAGAAACATTGCCGTATGAAAGAATGCAACCACCCCAGCCTTCTGCTTCATTGGCCATTACTTGACCGCTTGTAACACGAAAATTTTCCAGCCGAAGCGTGCCTGCACCCATATGCCGAAATGGCCGCCTCTGACCCAACCCACTGACACCCGTCACAGGAATGCCAAATGACGTTTCATCCTTGCCGCGAATGGTCAGTTCACTTTGATTGATGATTAGGCTTGAACTCAGGTTTACAGTACAGCTAAGCGTTTGCATATCAATGATATCTGTACTGCCGGCACTGGCAATGGCCGCTCGCAGGCTGCCGCTGCCGCTGTCATTGCAATTGGTGACATATCTAGTTGCCGCACTGGCTTCGCTGAAGCCAATCATGCCCAAAATAATCAGCATGATTATGGAAGCCATATATGCTTGTGCGCACTTGCCCTTCAGTTTCATGACTCTTTACTCCGTTTTCGACCATCAGGAACCAGGAAACGGGTTTCGCTTGGCAAACCCCTCCCCACACTGCCTCACTCTCAATAACGCAATATGAACCAGAAACATGTCACACACCCCTGGAAGCTCTTGACAAACCCCTAATTCGCGCCAAAGTCTGCCGACAAATTCACGTTTCCTCGAACCCAAGCGACGCCTCTCTTTTTGCAGAGAGCTGTTTAGAACCACATCAGGAGAACCCCCCGGATACGCGAGGCATCACCCATCTTCGACTTATCCCGGCTGCATTATCTGCGTCCGAAAATTCATCACCGCCAATCCGGTTTCTTTAAAAACCGATGCGAGTCTGTATGATTGATGATGCAATCTCTTCCATTTGGGGACTCATGCCGAGACTGAGCGTTGAATTTATGGGCAGCCGGGGCGACATGCTGGCCGGACTGCTGGATTTGCCCGATGACAGGCCGCGCGGCCTGGTGCTGTATGCCCACTGTTTCACCTGTTCCAAGGACAGCAGGGCGACATCGCATATTGCCCGCGCGCTGGTTGATGAA
>DATGSU010000171.1:0-2629 GCA_035302305.1 Wenzhouxiangella sp.
CGCGCGGCGAGCTGGAAATCACCGACCTCAACCGCTGCTATCTGGAAGCCGGTGATCTGACCGTCGAAAGAATGGGCCGCGGCTACGCCTGGCTGGACACCGGCACCCATGCCTCTCTGCAGCAGGCGTCCAGCTATATAGAAACCCTGGAGTCCCGTCAGGGGCTGCGCGTGGCCTGCCCCGAGGAAATCGCCTACCGCCAGGGCTGGATCAGCCGCGACCAGCTGCTGGCGCTGGCCGAGCCGCTGTGCAAAAGCGGCTACGGCGACTACCTGCGCATGATCGCCCACACGGTCAGGCCGTCATGAAAGTCATTGCCACCGATCTGCCCGGCGTGAAAATCGTCGAGCCGCGCGTGTTTGGCGATCAGCGCGGCTGGTTCATGGAAACCTGGCGCCGCGAAAATTATATAGAACACGGCATCGGCCCGGATTTTGTCCAGTCCAACGCATCACAGTCGGCCAGGGGCGTGCTGCGCGGGCTGCACTACCAGTGGCCCGAGCCGCAGGGCAAGCTGGTCTGGGTCAGCCACGGCCGGGTGTTTGATGTGGCGGTCGACATCCGCCCCGGCTCGGCACACTTCGGGCGCTGGACGGGCGTTGAGCTGAGCGCCGAAAACAAGCGCCAGCTGTGGGTGCCCGAGGGGTTTGCCCACGGCTTTCAGGTGCTCAGCGACGCGGCCACCTTCAGCTATCTGTGCACGCGCCCCTACCGGGCCGAATACGACGCCGCCATTGCCTGGAACGATCCCCGCATTGGCCTCGACTGGCCGCTGCCGCCGACCGACCTGTCCGACAAGGACCGCGCCGCGCCAACGCTTGACCGGGTGCCGGTCGACCGGCTGCCGGCATGACCACGCTGCTGCTGGGCGCCGGCGGCCAGCTGGGCCGCCATTTGCGCCACGAGCTGCCGGAAGCGCTGACCTGCGCGCGCAGCGCGGCCGACTACACGCTGGACCTGACCGATCACGCCGCGCTCGGCAAGCTGCTTGATCAGCTGAACCCGCAAGTCATTGTCAACGCCGCCGCCTGGACGGCCGTGGACGATGCCGAAGACAACGAGCAGGCGGCCTTTGAGCTCAACCGCGACCTGCCCGCGCTTTTGGCCGCCTGGACTCAGCGCCACAAGGCACTTCTGGTGCATTACTCCACCGATTACGTGTTCAGCGGCCACCCCGGCCGGCCCTGGCGCGAAGACGATGTGCCCGCGCCGCAGTCGGTCTACGGCCACAGCAAGCTGGCCGGTGAACGGGCCATTGCCGCAGCGGGCTGCCGGGCCTGGATACTGAGAACCGCCTGGGTATACAGCGCGCTGCCGGGCAATTTTGTGTCGGCCATCCTCGGGCGCGCGGCCGACGGACATGATCTGAAAGTCGTGGCCGACCAGACCGGCTCGCCCACCTGGGCGGGCACCCTGGCGCAGGCCACCGTGCAGCTGCTGAAGGCCGGCCCTGAAATCGACGGCGCCGAAATTGTCCACGTGGCCGGCCAGGGCGCCATGAGCTGGCATGCCCTGGCCGAGCGTGCCGTGCAGCGGGCGGCCCGGCATGGCATCATTCCCGACATGGTCAAGGTTGAACCCATCACCAGCGACCAGTGGCCGCAAAAAGCACAGCGGCCCGCCTGGTCGGTGCTCGACGGCGCCCGCTATCAACAGCTGACCGGCCAATCACTGCCGGACAGCGAGCGCGCGCTTGAACAATGTCTGCAACACTGGAGCGAGCCCCCATGCTGATTCCCGTCATCATGTCGGGCGGCGCCGGAACCCGCCTGTGGCCGGTTTCAAGGCGCGCCCACCCCAAGCCCTTCATGCGCCTGGCCGATGGTCAGACCCTGGCGGCCAGCACCGTGCGCCGCGCGCTGCAAATCGCCGACGGCGCGCCGACGCTTACAGTGACCGGGCGCGACTACTATTTTTTGACCCGCGATGAATACCGCAGCGTGGACGCCGCCGCCGAGCATCATTTTCTGCTTGAGCCGGAAGGGCGCAACACCGCGCCAGCCATCGCCGCCGCCGCCCTGTGGGTCAAGCATCACCACGGGCCAGACGCCTGTCTCATGGTCATGCCGGCCGATCACCTCATACGCGATGTCGATGCATTTGCGGCCGCCGTCAAGCAGGCCAGGGTGCTGGCCGAAGGCGGCTGGCTGACCTGCCTGGGCGTGCGTCCCACCCACGCCGAAACCGGCTACGGCTATATCCGCACCGGCGACAGCATTGGTGACAGCGGCCGTGAAATTGCCGCTTTTGTTGAAAAGCCCGACCAGGACACCGCGCGCCGTTATTTCGAATCGGGCGACTATCTGTGGAACGCCGGCATGTTCTGCTTCCGTGCCGACGCCATTCTGGCCGCGCTGCAAATGCACGCCGGCGATATTTTCGACCAGGTGCGGGAAGCCTGGCAGCACACGCAGGCCGACGGCCGGCCAACCGAGCTCGACAGCGAGCGCTTTGCCAGCGTGCGGGCCGATTCCATCGACTTTGCCGTAATGGAAAAAGCGGCCCGGCGGGCGGTGGTGCCGCTCGACTGCGGCTGGAGCGACATCGGTTCCTGGCAGGCCATCAGCGAGCTGTACGAAACCGACGCGCTGGGCAACCAGGTGCAGGGCGAGGCCGTGCTGGTCGATGC
>DATGSU010000172.1:0-3420 GCA_035302305.1 Wenzhouxiangella sp.
TTTGGGGCCCGGCCAGCAGGTCGCTTTGCTGGTGGGCTGCGGCCGACAGTTCCAGCAGCATGACGCCGGCGCGCTTGTATTTGTAGCCGGCCCGGTAGATTGAGCGCAGCTGGTTGACCGCAGCGGTGACCAGCTGACGGCTGTCGCTGGTGGGGTTTGGAAGGCCAGCCGTGATGGATTGGCTGTATTGCCTGTCCTGCGCCCGAAAGGGGTTGGTTTGCACAAACACGCACAGGCCGGCGGCCGCTGAATGCTGCTCGCGGAGTTTTTCAGCCGCGCGCGCCATGAATGAGGCCACCGCGCTGCGCAAGGCGTTTTCCGACTCAATCAGATGGCCAAAGCTGCGCGACACGATAATTTCCTTGCGCGGTTCCGGCACATCATCCAGCGCAATGCAGGGCTGGCCGCGCAGTTCCAGCACCGTGCGCGCAAGCACCACGCTGAACCGGCACCGGATTCGGGCGGCATCGGCGTTGCGCAAATCCAGGGCGGTGTGGATGCCCATGGCCCGAAGTCTGGGTGCCAGACGCCGGCCCACGCCCCAGACCTCGCTTATATCCAGCTGGCGCAAAATGCAGGTTTGTTCCGGTTCATCGGCCAGCACCGCCACGCCACTGTGCGCCGGCCCCAGCCCCTTCTTGGCGGCGTGGTTGGCAACCTTGGCCAGCGTTTTGGTCGGCGCAATGCCCAGGCAAACCGGCAGTCCCAGCCAGCGGCGCACCGTGGTGCGTATGACTTGCCCCTGTGCGGCCAGGCTGGCGTTATCGCCCTGTAGTTCCAGAAAGGCCTCGTCAATGCTGTAGGCCTCAAGACGCGGCGTAAACTGCCCCAGCAGGGTCATCAGCCGCGCTGACATATCGCCGTACAGGGCGTAGTTGGAAGACAACACCACCACCTTGTGGCGACGCACCGTATCCCTGATCCTGAACAGCGGGTCGCCCATTTTGATGCCCAGTGCCCTGGCTTCCTCAGAGCGCGCGACAGCGCAGCCGTCGTTGTTGGACAGAACAATGACCGGTCGACCCTCAAGCCGGGGGTTGAACACCCGCTCGCACGACACATAGCAGTTGTTGACGTCAAGAAGCGCAAACACCGTTGCCTCGCGCCATGTCGGGTCGCACCATGCCGGTTACCACGCCCCAGATGTTCAGTTCCTGGCCGTCGGCCAGAATAATGGGCGCATAGTCGGGGTTGGCCGGCAGCAGGCGCACGCCTTTTTTGCCCAGCTCCAGAACCTTGGCGGTCATTTCGCCGTCCACAACGGCCACCACCAGCTGGCTGTTGCGCGCCTCCAGCGAGCGATCCACCACCAGGATGTCGTCATCCAGAATTCCCAGCCCGGTCAGGGAATTGCCGCTGACGCGCACAAAGAAAGTTGCCGCCGGATGCTTGATGAGCAGGGTGCTCAGATCCAGCGTATCGCCCAGGTGGTCTTCCGCCGGCGAGGGAAAGCCCGCCGGCACCTTGCTGCTGTAGAAAGGCAGCGGCACGCTGGAAGCCCCGCCGGGCGGCAGCAGGGATACATTTGAGTCAGGTTTGGTGCGCATCCAGGCAGGCCTGAAAAGTCGAGACAGACCCGTTCAGTATAGCGGCGATTGCCCAAACCGCAGACCGCAAATCTGCAAGTCCCGTCAGAACCTGTAGGTCAGGTAAGCAAAGGGTACGACGGGGTTGAGCCTGATTTTGGTCGTTGAGGCTGCAATGGTCTGGCCATCGGCGGATGTGGTCAGATTGGCGCGTACCTTGAGCGGAATCCAGGACACCGAGGCGCTGATGCCCCAGTTGTTCCCAAGATCATAATTGGCGCCCAAATTGAACACGGGTGCCCATTTGCTGCCGATACTGGCTGACGTGCTTGAGCCTCCGGGCGGCAGGCCCATTTCATCGCTCATGGTGTCTTGCAGCGCCGAGGTCAAATGCACGGAGCGAAACCGGTTGTAGCTCAGCCCGGCGCCCAAAGAAACTCGAAATCTGTCATTGGGCCGGCCGGCAAAGTACTTGCCGAGTATGGACGGTGCCCACAAACGAGCGCTGCCCATGCGGCCCAAGGGCGCAAACGTGCCGCTGCCGTCGAGGTTGATGCGCGGCGGCACTCCGATCACGCCTTCCACTGCCCAGTTGTCGTCAACAAAATAATGCGCGGTCAGGCCCAGCGTGGTTGCACTTCTGACGCTGGCGCCGGAGCCGGCCAGTTCTTGTTGCACCGGGCTGGTCATGCGTAGCGGCTGGCTCTTGTCTTGCGGTGCATAATGCAAAACTCCGCCGCCCAAAACCCAGTCGCCGGCTTTCCGGGCCTGGGCGCTGGCGGCCATTGCGGCTATTGCCACCGCAACAATCAAACGCGTGAAGTGGGTCATGACTGCCTCCTTCTCTGGTTGTGTTGCGTTACGCAGCATTGCTGTGCGATTCCACCCTAAATCATTTTTCTTTCGGCATACTGAATTGCGCCGAAATCCCCCGGAATTATTTTGACCGACGCATGTATTAATATTGGCTAATACAAAGCCCGGCGCGGTGGCCAGGCCAAAACAAAACAGCCTTCGGATTTTGAGGGAGTAAGTCATGCAGCCCCAACACGCCTTGCGCCCAGCGATCCTGCCATGAGCCGTTTTGATCGTTTTTCGGGCCTCGGCCGTTTTCGCGCGCTCTTTGGCCGCGAACCCATACTTGAATCCGTCACCCGTGCCCGGCGCCCGTCGAGGCCGCCGGAGGCGTTGAGCCAGCGCCTCACAGAGCGCGCACTTTGCCCGCCCGAGGATTTATTTGCGCAGCTGGGCACGTCGGAACAGGGGCTGGGCGATAGCGAGGCCCGGGCGCGGCTGCAAGAACACGGGCCCAACGACGTTGAGCAAGACCGCCCCCCGGCATGGTGGCGTCATCTTTGGGTCAGCTACCGCAATCCTTTCAACCTGCTGCTGACGGTGCTGGCGGCGATGTCGCTGCTTACGGGCGACGTTCAGGGTGCGCTGGTCATTGCTTTCATGGTGGTGCTGGCCACGCTCATCCATTTCTTTCAGGAGCGACGCTCCAACCAGGCGGCGCAGGCGCTTAAGGAGCGAGTGAGCAACACAGCCACAGTGCGCCGCCGCAGCGAGAGCGGCGCCGTGCGCGAACTTGAAATTCCGGTGAAGGACCTGGTGCCGGGTGACATGGTGCTGCTGTCGGCGGGCGACATGGTGCCGGCCGACTGCCGCGTTTTGCAAGCCACCGATTTGTTCCTGGGCCAGTCGGCCCTGACGGGCGAGTCCCTGCCTGTAGAAAAGTTCGCGCACCCGGGCGCGACAGATACCTCGGCACTGGAAATGCCCAACCTGGTGTTTATGGGCACCAACGTCATTTCCGGCACAGCAACTGCAGCTGTACTGTCAACGGGCCGGGGCACCTACTTCGGCGCGCTGGTTGCCCGCGCCACGCATGTGG
>DATGSU010000173.1:0-5471 GCA_035302305.1 Wenzhouxiangella sp.
GATCAGCGGCGTTTCGGACAGCCCCCTGCTGGTGCTGGCGCTGGTGGCGGTGGCCTATTTCATCGGCTGCATGTTTGTCGACCCGATTGTTGTCATTCTTGTCCTGACGCCCATTTTTGCGCCGGCCATTGCGGCCACGGGGCTGGATCCGCTCCATGTCGGCACCATTGTGGTCTTGCAGGCCGCCATAGGCTCGGCCACGCCGCCGTTTGGCTGCGATATCTTTACGGCCGTGGCCATTTTCAGGCGCCCCTATTTTGAGGTGATTGCCGGCACGCCGCCGTTCATTCTCATATTGCTGCTGGCCACGGTTTTGCTGATCGTGTTTCCGCAAATCGCGCTGTTTCTGCCCGGCCTCATGAGCTGACCGCCATGCCCGAAGGCCCGGAAATGTTTCGCATTGCCCGCAAGGTTTCGGACACGCTGGGCCACGATGCGCTGACCGAGGTGTGGTTTGCGTTCGAGCATCTGCAGGGCTGGTCGGAGCGGCTGGTTGGCCAGCCGCTGGCCAATGCTGAAACCCTGGGCAAGGCGCTGTTGCTGCGTTTTGCCGACGGCACGGTGATTTACACCCACAACCAGCTTTATGGGCGCTGGATGTTTGCGGATGCCGGCAGGCGCCCGGACACCAATCGCCAGCTGCGGCTGGCCCTGAGCAGCCCAACCCGCTCTGCGCTGCTCTACAGCGCGTCCGATATTGAAGTCATTGCGGCCGGCCGGCTGAGTGAACATCCGTTTGTGGCCCGTGCCGGGCTGGATATTCTGTCTTCCGGCGCCTCGGTTGAACAAACAGCGGCATGGGCAGACCAAAAGCGCTTTGCCCGCCGCCAGCTCGGGCATTTGCTGCTCGACCAGGCCTTTCTGGCGGGTGTGGGCAATTATCTGCGTTCCGAGATTCTGTTCAGGGCCGGCCTGCACTGGACGTGCAGGCTCGTCGACCTTGGGCCCCGGGCGCTTGATCGCCTGGCGCACAGCGCGCATGTTCTGATGTGGCGTTCGGTTGAAACCGGCGGCATGACCAATGACCCCGAAGTGGCCAAGCGTCTGAAACAGGCCGGCTGGGCATGGCGCGACTACCGTCACTATGTCTTCGGCCGCGATGGTCAGGTCTGCCTGCGCTGCGATACGCCCATTGAACGGGTTGCGGTCAGCGGCCGGCGTCTTTACTGGTGTCCTCGCTGCCAGCGTGATCCTCGCTGACGTTCTCGCCGCTCTGATTTCGCCATTGCCGGGCCCTGTCTATGGCGCGGGTGGTGTTTCTGGCAAAGGTGAACTGGCCCTGTTTGCGCTGCACGCCGCTGCGCATCATCTTGACAATGATTTCCGGGTCGGCATTGGCCACGATCAGGCCGACGCCACTTTTGGCCAGCTGGTCCAGCATGGACTGGAAAACCACAATGGCCGACATGTCGATGCTGGGCACCAGGCTCATGTCCAGAACGACGTAGCGCACCTCGGGCTCCAGCTTGTGCAGGGTGGACAGGGCGCGTTCGGCCGCGCCGAAAAACATGGGGCCGCGCAGCCTGAAGAACGCAATATCGCCCGGCAGATCCGGCGGCAGGTCGGCGTCGGCATGGCTCACACGCTGGCTGCCGGTGACATCGGCCATGCGCTGAATAAACAGCATGGCGGCCAGTCCAACACCCACGGCCACGGCGATGACCATGTCAAACACAACGGTCAGCCCAAAGCAGGTCAAAAGCACCAGAATATCGGCGCGCGGTGCGGTTCTGGCAATGCGGATGAAATGCCCGGCCTCGCTCATGTTCCAGGCCACCATTAAAAGCAGCGCGGCCAGAGCCGCCATGGGCAGCAGCGACAGTGCGCCGGCCAGAAACACCATGGCCACCAGAACAACCAGGGCGTGCACCAGGCCCGCAATGGGCGAAACCGCGCCAAAACGAACGCTGGTGGCCGTGCGCGCAATGGCGGCGGTGGCGGTGATGCCGCCAAACAGCGGCGCCACAATGTTGCCCAGCCCCTGGCCAACCAGCTCGGCGTTGGGGTGGTGGCGGGTGCCGGTCAGGCCGTCGGCAATGACCCCGCACAAAAGTGATTCAATGGCGCCCAGCATGGCAATGGCAATTGACGGGCCGAGCAGATCGCGCAAAAGCTCGATGCTCAGCCCCAGCGGCTGGCCGTCGGCGCCGGCCAGCTGCCACGGCCAGGCAAAGCCGGGCAGGGCGGCCGGAATGCCGTGCCCCGTCACCCCGTTTGCTTCCCACGTAAAGCGGCTGGCCACGGTGGCCACCTCAAAATCGGCCCACCAGCCGGTCAGCAGCCAGGCGCCAACTCCCGTGGTCAGCAGCGCCACCAGCGGGGCGGGAATGGCGGTTTTCAGGCGCGGCCAGGCGATGAGTATGGCCAGCGTGATCAGCCCGACTGAAAGGTCCGACATGCTGGCGGCCGGCAGGTTTTGCGCAATCTCGTACAGCTGGGACAAAAAGTGCCCGCTGCCTTCAACCTGGGCCAGCCCAAGAAGATCGCGTATTTGCAGCCCGGCAATGACCACGCCGATGCCGGCCGTAAACCCGACCACCACCGGGTAGGGAATGAAGCGCACCATGCGGCCAAGCCCGGTCAGGCCCATGGCAAGCAGAATAACGCCGGCCATGATGCTGGCCAGCAGCAGCCCGCCCAGGCCGTATTTGGCCACCACCGGCATCAGCACCACAACAAAGGCGGCTGTAGGGCCGGATACGTTGAAGCGCGAGCCTCCGGTAAGAGAGATCAGAAAGCCGGCAATGATGGAGGTATACAGGCCGTGCTGCGGCGGCACGCCAATGGCAATGGACAGCGCCATGGCCAGCGGGATGGCCACAATGCCCACCGTTATGCCGGCCAGAATGTCGCGCCTGAGGTCGGTCAGGCTGTACCCGGCCTGGAAAGTGTCAATCAGCGCCGCAAAGGGCAGTCTAAAACGCAGGGAGTTGGTGTTTTGCATGCGCCAAAGTATAACTGCACGCGCAAAAGCGGGCTTTGCAACCGGTCGTCTTGATCCACGTCAAGGAAAGTTCACAACAGTTCGTTTGTCCGGATATAATGCAGCGTTGATGCATCTATTCAAATTCCGGAAAAGACAAAATGCCCGACAGGTCAACTCTCCTGCCGCCAGAGCGGCCCTTTGTTGTCAGTAAATCCCGCGTGGCCACCGCGCCGGACACCGATGTTGCCTGGACGCGGCTGATTTTTGCCTACATCGTCAGCGGCACGTTCTGGCTGATTTTCGGCACGCTGATCGGCGAGTATCTGGGGCTGAAGTTTGTCTGGCCCGACCTTGAGCACGTGTCGTGGCTGTCGTTCGGCCGCCTGCGTCCGGTGCACACCAACACGGTGTTCTGGGGCTGGAGCTCGCTGGCCATGATTGGCCTGGCGCTGTATGTCGTGCCCAAGACCAGCCAGCGGCGACTGCACAGCATGTCGCAGGCCTGGGTGGCGCTGATACTGATCAACGCGGCCGTTGTCATCGGCAATATTCTTCTGATGTCGGGGGTCAACAACGCCGGTCAGGAATACCGCGAGTACATCTGGCCGGCCATGGGCCTGTTTGCCGCCGGCATTACCATGGTGGCGTGGAACCTGATCCGCACCGTGGCCGGGCGCTCCATAGAGGAAATCTACATTTCCAACTGGTACATCATGGCTGCCTTTCTGTGGACCATCGCCCTGGCGGTCATCGCCTACATTCCCACCTACCAGAGCACCGGGGTCAGCGAAACCATCATTCAGGGCTTTTACATGCACATGGGCGTGGGCATGTGGTTTACGCCCATGGTGCTGGGGCTGACCTATTACTTTTTGCCGCGCCTGCTCAACAAGCCCATTTATTCGTATTCGCTGGGCGTGCTGGCCTTCTGGACGCAAATGGTGTTCTACAGCATGATCGGCGCCCACCATTTCATTTATGCGCCCATTCCGTGGGCCCTGCAAACGGTGGCCATCATCTTCAGTGTCGGCATGGTGGTAACCCTGGCGGCCGGCACCGGCAACTTCCTGATGACCATGAAAGGCAGCTTCCGCACCATTGCGCGCAGCTACAGCCTGCCGTTCATTCTGGTCGGCGTTGTCAGCTATTTCCTGTTTTCGCTGCAGGGTACGTTTGAAGCCCTCCGTTCGCTGAGCAAGGTGTGGCATTTCACCAGCTTCACCGTGGCCCATTCGCACCAGACCATGTACGGTTTCGTGGTGTTTCTGATTTGGGGCGGCATCTACGGCCTGCTGCCGCGCCTGACCGGCCGCGAACCATCGGCACTTTTGGCCGGCATTCACTTCTGGTTCGCCTTTATCGGCCTGATGCTGTATTCCATTGCGCTGATGATAGGCGGCACCCTGCAGGGCTACAGCTGGATGTCGGATGCGCCGTTCATGCGTTCGGTCACGCTGATGGAGCCGTTCTACCTGTGGCGCGCCGTTGGCGGCATGCTGATGTTTATTTCGCACATCGTCTTCGCCTGGAACCTGTGGCGTATGCGACCACATGCGCAGGGAGACGAACAAGACCATGAAGTGACAGCGCAGCAAGGAGCCTCGGCATGAATTTCCACCGCAATCACTGGCTGCTTTTCAGCATTGTTTTCTTCGGCTTCATTTTTCTGGCCATCATCATTGCCATTGCGCCGGCCTACTGGACGCAGGCGCAGGTGGAAGTCAACTACACGGGTGAAACGCTTTCGGACCACGAGCGCCAAGGCCTGGCCGTTTACATCTCCGAAGGCTGCGTGAGCTGTCATACCCAGCAGGTCCGGCCGCTCGACATGGACAGCAATTTCGGCCGCGCCTCGGCGCCCGAGGACTACGCCCGCATCGGCGGGCCGCTGAGCGTCTGGCAGCCGTACACGCCGGCGGTGCTGGGCAGCGCCAGAATCGGCCCCGACCTGTCGGATGTGGGCACCAGGCAGCCGGCTGAAACCTGGCAGTACCTGCATCTGTACAATCCGCGCACGGTGGTCGAGGACTCCATCATGCCGGCCTACCCGTGGCTGTTTGATGTGACCGACTCACCCGCTGACGATGCCACCGTGGTGCCGGTTTCCGGCCGGTTTGCGCCAGGCGGTGACTTGAAAGTTGTTCCCAACGAGCGCGGCGAAGCGCTGGTGGCCTACCTGCTTGCCCTCAAGCAGCCGCTTGACCGCCAGCCCGCGGCGCGCGCGAAAGATGACGATGGCGCTTCGGATGACGACGGGGTGGACAGCGGTGAGCCGGCATGGGCAGCCAGGGGCGAGTCTTTGTACGCCAACAACTGCGCGGCCTGCCATCAGGCCAGCGGCCAGGGCGTGCCGGGCGCATTTCCACCGCTGGTTGACGACCCGGTGGTTGTTGCCGATGACCCCACCGAACATATCGAGATTGTTCTGTTTGGCGCCCATGGCCGTGAAATCAATGGCGAGACCTATGGATCGCCCATGCCGCCATTCGAGCATTTCAGCGATGAGGAAATTGCCGCCATGATCAACCACGAACGCACCAGCTGG
>DATGSU010000174.1:0-16504 GCA_035302305.1 Wenzhouxiangella sp.
CTCCGATATCTGTTGCCCCTCCCTTGTTTCAGGGGAGGGGCTTTTTTTGGTTGACCATACAGTCAGTAATATCGAGGCTATCGACATGCAGTTGACGATGCTGAAAGGGAAGATTCATCGCGCGACCGTCACCCGCGTGGAGCGCGACTACGAAGGCTCATGCGCCATTGACGAGGACCTGCTTGATGCAGCAGGAATTCTCGAGCATGAACAAATACATATATACAATGTGACCAGCGGCGAGCGCTTCGTAACCTATGCCATTCGCGGCCAGCGCGGCAGCGGCATGATCTCGGTCAACGGCGCTGCAGCACACCGGGCCAGCGAAGGCGACCTGGTCATCATTGCCGCCTATGTCAGGCTTGATCAGGCCGCGGCGCGCGAGCATGTTCCCAGCCTGGTGTACCCCGACGCCAGCAACCGAATAAAGCGCACGGCAGGGCGCGTTCCCATCCAGGCCGCCTGAATTGCCACCAGTTGTTGTTTTTAAGCAACAGTCTTCATGACCAGCCAGCCCTCCGCCGCTGTACCCAATAAAAGCTTCAGCTGCCTGGACGGCAGCTGGACGCTGGATTTTTCCGCGCTGCAGATAACGGCGCAGCAGCTGGAGGCGCTCGGGCAGCTGCCGCAGCGGCACGGCTTGCCGGCCGCCATCGAGCGCCTGTTTGCCGGTCAGGTTGTCAACCCTTCCGAAAATCGGGCCGCCCTGCACACGCTGCTGCGGGCAGCCGGCCCGCAGCCGGGCATTGACCGTTCCATCTGCCTGCAAGCACAGGATCAGCGCCGCCGGTTTTTGCAGCTGGCCGGCCAGCTTTACAGCGGTCAGACGCCGCTGCGGGATCTGATTCATGTCGGCATTGGCGGCTCGCTGCTGGGCCCCAGGCTGGTGGCCGATGCGCTGGATGAAGGTGACAGCGCCATTCGCGTGCACTGGCTGTCAACCCTGGACGGGCGGCGCCTTGAACGATTGCTGCGCCAGCTTGACCCGGCCACCACCGGCATGCTGGCGGCATCCCGCTCCTTTGCTACCGAAGAAACCCTTGAGCTGGCCCGGGCCGTGCGCGACTGGCTGGGGGCTGACTGGGCCGGGCGCAGCTGGGCAGCCACCGCCAGCCATGCCCGGGCAGGCAGCTTCGGTTTTAAGGATGAGCATGTTCTCGGCTTTCCGGAAACGGTGGGCGGGCGGTTTTCGCTGTGGTCGTCAACCGGCACCAGCAGCGCGGCGCTCATTGGCCCCCAGCGCTTTGAAGAACTGCTGGCCGGCGCCGGGCAGGCCGATGCGGCTTTCAGCCAGGGCCCTGTGGATTCTTCCATGGCGGTTGTTCTGGCCCTGTTGCTGCATCACCTGCGCCGCGGCCTGAACCTGCCCACGCTGGGGATCATCAGCTACGCGCCGCGCCTTGCGCTGCTGGCGGACCATGCCCAGCAGCTGATCATGGAAAGCCTGGGCAAGCGCATTGACCTTGACGGCCGCCTGATTGACAAGCCGACCGCGCCGCTGGTGTTTGGCGGCTGCGGAACCGATCTTCAGCACTCCATCTTTCAGGCCCTGCACCAGGGCAGCGACAGCCATCCATTGCTGCTGATCGGAGCACGCCGCGACAATCACGGCCACCCCGACTGGCATCGCCGGCAGCTGGCGCACCTGCACGCCCAGGCGGAATGCCTTTTGAAGGGCAAAAGCTCGGGCAGCAGCCATCAGCGCATGCCCGGCAACCGGCCGGTCATGACCCTGCTGACCGAACGCGTGAATGCCCATGCCCTGGGGCAGCTTCTGGCCACTCTTGAGCACGCCGTGTACGCTCTGGCGGTGCTGTGGAACATCAACCCGTTTGACCAGTGGGGCGTTGAGGAAGGCAAGCGCCTGGCCGCAGAAATCCGCCGGCTCCCCGAACGCTAGCCCGGCTGCCCGCTTCAGTCTCCACCCTGGTCGCGGCGATCGATGCTTGAAATTGGGATGGTGATGATGGGCAGGCCTATGGCATCGGTGCGGGTGCGCGCCTGAAGCACATCGCCCCGCCGCTCGCTGCCCGATTGCCCAATGAAGTAGTACATTTCGGCCACGCCGTGAAACTGCTCCAGCGAAATGAGATTGATCTGCGCAGTTTCATTGAAGCCGGGCATGAAACCCAGCGGAATGTGGAACCCCTTGGTGCCAAAGTCGGTCCCCAGGGCGGTGTAGAACACGTTGAGCGTCAGCTCGGCGTCGTCGGCGCTGTCCGCCATCTGCATTTTGAAGCGCCGCTGCAGCTCTATTGCCAGGCGCTGGTCGGCGTAATCCCTGAGATCGGATTCAGCCAGAAAATGACTGGTCAGAAAAACACTTTTTCCCGCATGGGGCAAAAAGTCGGCCTCGGGAAGATGGCGGGCCAGGTCGTCAATGCTGTGACTGACCAGCATCTGGGCGGTGGCGCCGGTCAGGGAGTCCTGAATCTGGCGGCTGCCGCAGGCGCTCAGCAGCAGGGCCAGCAGGCAGGCGACAAGCAGGGGTTTGATTGTTTTGAGCATGTTGTAGCTACCGTGGTCGAAATTTGAGCCGCTGCGCCGGGCAACAGAGGAAGTGGAAAAGAATAGCAGGGCTGGCTTGCAGACATGGGATGAACCATCGACAATTCCGCAATCATTTTGTTCTGGAAATCGTTCGTCGCATGAGCATTGCACGCACCAGTTTCGGTCTTGGCCATGAAGTCAGGCGCACGGCGCTGCTGGCGGGGCCGCTGATTGTCGGGCAGGTCACCAGCTACGGCACCAGCGTGGTCGATACCGTCATGGCGGGCCGTCTGGGGCCGCTGGAGCTGGGCGCCGTGGCGGTGGGCTCATCCATTTTTGGAGCCGGCCTGATGTTTACCGCCGGCACCATGATGGCCGTGTCGGCCACCGTGTCCCAGCTGGTCGGAGCCGGGCACAAGCACAGGGTGGGTGAGCAGACCCGCCAGTCGCTGTGGCTGGCGGCCATGATTTCCGCCCTGCTGTGGTTTCTCATCCGCCAGGGAGACCTGGTGATGGGCATGATCGGGGTTGCGCCCGAAGTGGCGGCCGTGGCCACCGGTTATCTGCGCGCTATCAGCTGGGGCATCCCGGCATTGACAGGCTTGTTTGTGCTGCGGTTTTTTTCCGAGGGCATCGGGTACACGCGGCCGACCATGTACATTGGCCTGTTCGGAATTGCCCTCAACATTCCGCTCAATTACGTATTCATGTTCGGCAAGCTCGGCCTGCCGCAGCTGGGTGCGGTGGGCTGTGGCTGGGCCACGGCCATTGTGTTCTGGCTGCAGCTGCTGGCCCTGACAGGCTGGATAGCCTGGCGCGGGCACTACCGGCCGTTTGCCCTGTTTGGGCGTTTCAGCGCGCCCAACTGGCGGGCAATTCGGGACCTGGCCCGGCTGGGTGTGCCCATAGGGGTAACCATCTTTTTGGAAGGCAGCCTGTTTGTTGGCAGCGCGCTGCTGATAGGCACCCTGGGTTCCGTGCCGGTGGCCGCCCACCAGGTGGCCGTCAATTTTGCCGGGCTCATGTTCATGGTGCCGCTGGGAATTTCGGGCGCCATTACCGTGCGCGTGGGCCACGCCGCCGGCCGGGGCGATGGTCCGGGCGTGTTTTGTGCCGGAGTTGCCGGCATTGGCCTGGCGCTGTCTTTCGGAGTGCTTTCACTGACCGCCATGCTGCTGTTTCCAAAGCTCATCGTCGGCTTTTACACCAGCGACCCCGAAGTGTCCCGCCTGGCGGTCAGGCTGCTGTTTCTGGCAGCCGTTTTTCAGCTGGCCGACTGTATTCAGGTGTCGTCTGCAGGCGCGCTGCGCGGACTCAAGGATACCCGCATGCCCATGCTTTACTGTCTGCTGGCCTATTGGGCGGTGGGCATGTCGCTGGGCTGGTGGCTGACTTTTGCGCGCGGCTGGGGGCCGGCCGGCATGTGGTGCGGAATCATTGCCGGGCTCAGCGTTGCAGCGCTTCTGTTAAGCAGCCGCTTTTTGCGTACGGCCGGCGGCTTTCGCCGGCTTTCAGGTGTTTCGGCCACAGGGTGACCAATGGCCTATTTTCAACCCGCTGAAAAGCCCGTTAGAATGGCGGGCTTGTGAGGACGGAAGGGAGAACGAAATGAGCGCCAACAAGAGACCGAATATTCTGATCCGGATATGGCTGGGGTTTTGGCGTGGTCTGACGGCGTTTCGCGTGGCCGTCTTCAACATTATATTTCTGATCGCGGTGGTCTGGCTGCTCAGCGTCTTCCTGTCATCATCCGACGATATTGTCATCAGGGACAAAACAACGCTGGTTATTGCGCCTCAGGGCGTGATTGTCGAAGAGTTTACGGGATCGCCGGCAGAGCGAGCCTTCAGGCAGGCATTTGGAGAGACTCAGGAAGAAACCCTGCTGCGAACCATTGTGGCTTCTCTGGACGCCGCCGCCGGGGACGACCGCATTGTTCAGGTTCTTGTCAAGACGGATAACCTGCTGGGCCTGGCACCGGGCATGCAAACCGAGCTGGCGGCCGCCTTCGAGGCTTTCCGCAAGTCGGGAAAGACGGTTGTTGCCTATGGCGGCAACATGCTGCAGGCCCAGTACATGCTGGCCTCCATGGCCGATGAGGTCTGGCTTGAGCGCAGCGGCGTGCTGCTGCTGGAAGGCTATGGCAGCTTCAGGCAGTATTTTGCCGAAGGGCTGGACAAGCTCAAGGTCGACGTCAATCTGTTCCGTGTTGGCCACTACAAGTCGGCCATGGAGCCGTTTATCCGCGACGACATGTCCGACGAAGACCGCGAGGCAACCCGAACCTGGCTGGGTGATTTGTGGCAGGCCTGGCTGGACCAGGTGGCCATGCATCGCGGCATGCCGGTGGAGGTGCTGGCCGGGCTGACCGAAAACTATTCGTCGGCCGTTGCGGCAGCCGACGGTGATTTTGGCGCCATGGCGCTTGAGCATGGCCTGGTCGACAAGCTGGTTACGCGTCAGCAGCTGCGCACCGAGCTGGCGCGGCGCGGCGCACCGGCCGAGAAAAAGCATTTCCGCCAGATCGGCTTTGAGTCGTACGCGCGCCTTCAGCGCCAGTGGAAGCCCGGTGCCGACCGCGTGGGTGTTATCGTTGCCAGCGGAGCGATCACCGAAGGGGCTCAGCCATCGGGTTACATAGGTTCGGAGTCCATGGAGCGCCTGATTCAGAAAGCGGTGCGCGACGAGCGCGTCAAGGCGGTGGTGCTGCGCATTGATTCGGGCGGCGGCAGTGCGTTTGCGTCCGAGCTGATTCGCAATGAGCTGGCCACGCTCAGGGATGCCGGCAAGCCATTGGTGGTCAGCATGGGCAACGTGGCGGCGTCCGGCGGCTACTGGATTGCCATGGGCGCCGATGAGGTCTGGGCCTATCCAAGCACGCTGACCGGATCAATAGGCATCTTTGGCTTTGTGCCCACTTTTCAGGACACCCTGTCGGCAATTGGTGTTCACGCCGATGGCGTAGGAATGACGCCGCTGTCGGGCAACCTGCGGCTGGATCGCAAGCTGGGCCCGGAAGCGGCCGGTCTGCTGCAAAGCACCATTGAGCACGGCTACGATGAGTTTATCTCCCTGGTGGCCGAACACCGCGAAATGGCCTGGAATGAGGTTGACGAGGTGGCCCAGGGGAGAGTCTGGACAGGCAGCCAGGCCCGTCGCCACGGGCTGGTCGATCAGCTGGGAACGCTTGGTGATGCCATTGATTCGGCCGCGCGGGCAGCCGGTCTGGGCGATGACTACGAAGTTGGCTACATCGAGCGTGAGCTCAGCGCCATTGAAAGGTTTTTTGTTGATGCGGCCGCCGCGTCCATCAGGCTGGCGGGTGTTGACCTGCCCACAGGTATTACAGCCTGGCTGCCCGGCACTGCCGGCCGCACGCTGCAGGACAGCCTGCGGCTTGTTTTTGATGCGGCCGAAACTGGCCAGCCGGCCGTTATGGCACACTGTCTTTGTGAGGTTCCCCAGTGAGTGATTCAGTGCCGGCCGGTTTCAGAAAAGGCTTGAATTGATGCTGGAACTTGCCACCGATTTTCTCTGGACCTGGGTGCTGATCACCGTGCTGATCGTCATTGGCATGGTCTTTACCGTCGGTTCACGCTTTGTCCAGATTCGCTATTTTGCGGAAATGTTCCGCGTGCTTGGCCAGGCCTTTCGACATCAGCCGGGGCGGGTGTCCTCGTTTCAGGCGCTGACCCTGAGCGTGGCCGGGCGGGTGGGTGCAGGCAACGTGGCTGGCGTGGCTGTTGCCATCGCGCTGGGCGGGCCCGGCGCGGTGTTCTGGATGTGGGTGGTTGGGCTCATCGGCATGGCCACCAGCTTTTTTGAATGCTCGCTGGGGCAGGCGTTCAAGGTGGTTGACGAGCGCACCGCCACGTTTCGCGGCGGGCCCATGTACTACATGGAGCGCGGCCTGGGCAGCCGCGGCACGGCCATGTGCTTTACCCTGCTGCTGCTGTTCACCTTTGGCCTGGCTTTCGTGGCCCTGCAGTCATTTACCGCCTCATCCTCGCTTGAAGAGGCCTTTGGCATTCCGGTGCACGTGACCGGCATTGCCATGACCGCCATTGTTGCCATCACCATTTTCGGCGGCGTGCAGCGCCTGTCGCGGGTCACGGAAATCATTGTGCCCGTCATGGCCATCGCTTACGTGGCTGTTGCGCTGTGGGTGGTTGGCCTCAATCTGGGCAAGGTGCCGGAGGCGCTTGCCATCATCGTCAAGTCCGCCTTCGGGCTGGATTCCGCCGTGGGCGGCGGCATAGGTGCGGCCATCATGATGGGGGTGCGCCGCGGCCTGTTTTCAAACGAGGCCGGCCTGGGCAGCGCGCCCAACGTGGCGGCCGTGGCCCACGTGCCGCACCCGGTCAACCAGGGCATTGTGCAGTCGTTCAGCGTGTTTATCGACACGGCCATCGTCTGCACTGCCACCGCCATGATCATCATCATCGCCGGCATGCACGAACACGGCAACATTGAAGACGGCGTGGTGCTGACCCAGCTGGCCCTGGAACAGCATGTCGGCGCCTGGGGGCAGATTTTTGTCAGCGCGGTGCTGACGCTGTTCGCCTTCAGCTCCATCCTCTACAACTTTTATCTGGGCGAAAATGCCTCCAGCTGGATGAGCCCCGACAACCCGGTGTTTTTCGTGGTGTTCCGCCTGCTCATGCTGCTGCTGGTGCTGTGGGGGTCCATGCAGGATCTGACCACCGTTTTCAGCTTTGCCGATCTGACCATGGCGCTTCTGGCCCTGTTCAACCTGGTGGCCATGGCGCTGCTGATGAAAGTGGGCTTCAGGCTGATGCGGGACTACGACTCGCAGTGGCGCGCCGGCCGCGTGCCGGTGTTTGATCCCGACAGTTTTGCCGATCTCAATATTGACAGAAAGGCGTGGCTGGACGCCGCCGATTCCCTGGAGATGCGCACGGGCGGGCGGCGCGCCGTCAGGCGGCCTCGCGATGGCGCTTGAGCCATACCAGCAGCTGCGACATGGCCGCCGGCGTCATGCCCGGAATACGGCTGGCCTGGTCCACGGTTTGCGGCCGCACCGACTCAAGTTTTTCGAGCAGCTCGGCTGACAGCCCCTTGGCGCGGCGATAATCGAAATCGTCGGGAATGGTCTGGCGCGCGGCGCGCTGCTGGCGCCGGATCTCGGCATGCTGGCGGGACAGATAGCCGGCGTAGCGGATCTGCACGGCCACCTGTTCGGCCACGTCTTCCTGCTGCGCGCCCGGGCCCAGGCCTTCCACAGCCATGAGTTGCGCATAGCCCACATCGGGGCGCCGCAGCAGTTCCTCGGCAGTAACGTCCTTGCGCAGCTCTATATCCAGCTGCCGCCCGATGCGCTGCGCCATTTCAGAACTGGCGGGAATTCGCAGCCCGGCCAGCCGCTTGCGCTCGGCTTCAATGGCTTCGCGGCGCCGGCAGAAAACCTGCCAGCGCTCATCACCGACCAGGCCCAGCCGGCGCCCGGTTTCGGTCAGGCGCAGGTCGGCATTGTCCTCGCGCAGCTGCAGCCTGAACTCGGCCCGGCTGGTAAACATGCGATAGGGCTCGGGGGCGCCCTGGGTAATCAGATCATCAACAAGCACACCGATGTAGGCCTGGTCGCGTCCCGGGGTCCACGGCTCCTCATCGCGGGTCTGGCGCGCCGCGTTCAGGCCGGCAATCAGGCCCTGGGCGGCCGCCTCTTCGTAGCCGGTGGTGCCGTTGATCTGGCCGGCAAAGAAAAGTCCGTCAACGTGGCGCGTCTCCAGGCTGGACTTGAGCTCGCGCGGATCGAAGAAATCGTATTCTATGGCGTAGCCGGGGCGGGTGATGTGGGCGTTTTCCAGCCCCGGAACCGAGCGCACCAGCTCAATCTGAACATCAAAGGGCAGGCTGGTCGAGATGCCGTTGGGATACCACTCGTTGAGGCCCAGACCTTCGGGCTCCAGAAACACCTGGTGCGAGTCGCGCTCGGCAAAGCGCACCACCTTGTCTTCTATGGACGGGCAGTAGCGCGGCCCGGGGCCTTCGATATGCCCGGCATACATGGGCGAGCGCGACAGGTTGTCTCGAATGAGCGCGTGGGTTTTTTCCGTGGTGCGCGTGGTATAGCACGACACCTGGGGCGGATGCTGGTCGCGCGAGCCAATAAAGGAAAACACCGGGCGCGGCGTATCGCCCCGCTGCTCCTCAAGTTTTGAAAAGTCGATGCTGCGACCGTCCAGGCGCGGCGGCGTGCCGGTTTTGAGGCGGCCGTAGGTAAAGGGCAGGGCGCGCATCCGCCTGGCCAGCGTGCTGGCGGCCGCATCGCCGTCGCGCCCGCCGCTGCGGCGGGTTTCGCCAATGTGAATGCGTCCGCCCAGAAATGTGCCTACGGTCATGACGACCGTTTTGGCATTGAAGACCAGGCCCATGGCGGTTTTGACGCCCGTTACCCGATGGTTTTCTATGATCAGATCATCCACCGGCTGCTGGAAAACCGTCAGGTTTTCCTGGGCATCAACGGCCTGGCGTATGGCGTTGCGGTACAGGGTGCGGTCGGCCTGGCAGCGCGTGGCGCGAACGGCCGGCCCCTTGCGGGCGTTAAGCAGGCGCCACTGAATGCCGGCGGCGTCCGCTGCCCGGGCCATGATGCCGCCCAGAGCATCGATTTCGCGCACCAGGTGGCCTTTTCCTATTCCGCCAATGGCCGGGTTGCAGCTCATCTGGCCAATGCTTTCTATCTGATGGGTGACCAGCAGCGTGCGCGCACCGGTGCGGGCCGCGGCCAGGGCGGCTTCGGTGCCGGCGTGGCCGCCGCCAACGACAATGACATCAAAGATATCGGGATAACGCATGCTGGGTGCCAAAACTTTTGCAGTGGGTTGATTTTAACGGTTTTGTCAACCGGCTGGAAATCAGCGTTGCCGCTGTCGCTTTGCAGGTGCCCGGCGGCTTCCGGTTGTTCCGCTACGCCTTGCAGACGACGAGGGCTGGCGAGAGGAAGCGGGCGGTGTGCCTGCAGCCGGTCGTTGGCGAGCGACGTTGCGGCCCGGCCTGCTGCCGGCCCGACGGCGGCTGTCCACGTTTCTGGCTGCCCGCCGGGAACTTGAAACAGGCACGCTTCGCGGTGAAAGCCCGGAGCGCTGCCGAGCGGCGCTGCGTCGCGCGGCCGCGGCCCGGCTGGTGGCCGGCAGGGCCGGCGCAGCGGCAGGCACCAGCTGGCGGTCAAGGCGCGGCGGGGCGTGGGCAGCGCGCAGGCGCTGATTGATGTCGGCCGTGCGCGAAATGGCGCGCGCCTGGCTGCGCTCCATCGGTTCTGCCGGGGGTGAAAAAACGTCGGGCCCCGGCCGGTAGTCGCCGTAAAAATCGCGATAGCGGTACCAGGGGTAGCGGTAGTGGTGGTCGCCGGCGGTGTAGTGGCGTCCGGGCCTATAGCCGTAGTACCAGCCTGGATACGGGTAGTACCAGGGGTCGAAGCGGGGCACGAAAACCGAGTACGGATGGTAATAGCGGCTGAAGTAGAAGTAGTCCAGCGACCAGTATGGATATATAAACGGGCTGGCATGAATGATGGCTGGCCGGGGGGCGGGCCGGGCGCGATACTGCTGCTGGTAGTAAACGCCGTTTTCGCCTCCGTAATACGGGGTGGCGCAGCCCGCCACAAGCGCTGCCGGCAAAAGAAGGGCGGTCAGCAGCCGAAGCGGGGTTTTGCAATATTGTGCAAGCCGGGCGTTCATGCGGTCATTTTGACATGTTTGCGTGAATCGGGTCTGAATCGGCCTCCAAAAGCGCTTTGACGCGGTTGATCCCGGCGCGCTTTTGCGCCTTGCCGTCCACCGGGCTGGGCGGGGCCTGGCGCGCCTGGGGGCCAATCATCTGCAGCAGCTCAACGGTGTTTCCGCCGCCCTCCATCACTACGACATCGAGGTCCCGCTCTTCGCCGTCGTGCCAGCGAATGCGCCGCACTTCCTGTTCGAAGGGCAGGTTTTTGTCCATCAGAAAATGAACAACGGCGTCGGGGTCGTCGGCAAACACATGCAGGCTGATGCGCGAGTGTTCATCGGCCGTGCCTTCAAGCACCGGGCCCACAAGTCGGGGGCGAAAGGGCTTGAGAAAGCGCATGACCGAAATGGCCGCCTGGCGCAGCTCCTGAAGAATGTTCTGATGTCTGCTGCCGCCATAAAGGCTTTGCCACTGCTTGAGCGCCAGCTCAACCTCTTCGTTGGAAGGCAGGCCTGTGCGCGGCGATGCGCCAATGCGCCTGGCCGCTTTCTGCTTGGCCGCAAAGTAGTTCCGCTGGCCCTCGGTGGCCATGATGCGGGCGGCTTCGGCGGCAATTTCCTGGCGCAGGCGCACGTTGCGCGGTGATGTCCTGTTGCTCATTGGGGCACTCCTGCTGTCTCGGTCGGGTTCAATAGATATCGTATGGGTCGGCTTCCTCGCTTGTTGCCTCAGCGCTTTCCAGCTCCGGCAGATTGCCGGCGTGAAACCACTCCTGAATCGCGCCGGGGGTTCCGGGGCGGGTGCGTTCGCCGGTGTCGGGGTTGATCAGCGAGCTCACTATGCCCACCGGCATGTCCGGTTGCACCTCGGGCCGTCCGTCCAGAGCCTGCGCCATGAAGTCCATCCATATGGGCAGCGCGGTGCGCGCCCCCTGCTCCTGGCTGCCCAGCGGGTCGTTGTTGTCCATCCCCACCCACACAGAGGTGACGATGCCGCCGCCGTAGCCGGCAAACCAGGTGTCGCGCTGTTCGTTGGTGGTGCCGGTTTTGCCGGCCAGGTCGGTGCGCTCCAGCGCCAGGGCGCGTCGCCCGGTGCCGCGAGTAATGACGTCACGCAGCATGGAGTCGATCAGCCAGGCGGTTTGCGGGCTCAGCGCCTGTTCTGCAGCAAGCGGTCGGGGCGGGCCGACAAAAGAATCCGCGAGTGCATTCGGGCCAGAGCCGCTGCCGGCTGCGCTGTGGCCGTTCAGCTCCAGCCGGGCCAGCGCCGGGCCGGCCGGCTCTTTCTCAGTCTGCATGCTTTCGGGCAGCGGCGGAGGCGGCGGGATGTCTTCGCACTGCGGACAGCGAAGCGCCATTGGCGGCTCGAGAATAATATGCCCCTTGCGGTCGCGGACGCTGTACAGATAGTGCGGCTCGATGCGGTAGCCGCCGTTGGCAAACATGGCAAAGCCGCTGGTCAGATCAAGCGGCGCAATGGATGCCGAGCCCAGCGCCAGCGATGGCCCCTCGGGCAGATCGTTCAGGTCAAAGCCGAAGCGGGTGATGTAGCTGCGCCCCTGCTCAAGGCCAACACCCATCAGCAGCCGCACGCTGACCAGGTTGCGGGAGTTGACCATGGCCTCGCGCAAGCGCGTTGGCCCAAAAAAGCGCCGGCTGATGTTGGTTGGTTTCCAGTCGGTTTCGGTGGACGGGTCGTGGACCACCACCGGGGCGTCGTTGATGCGGGTGGCCGGGGTGTAGCCGTTGTCGAGCGCGGCCGCATATATAAAGGGCTTGAAGGCCGAGCCCGGCTGGCGACGGCTTTGTGTGGCGCGGTTGAACTGGCTGTGCACGAAGTTGAGGCCGCCGACCAGCGCCAGAATTTCACCGCTGTCGGCCTTCAGACTGACCAGGGCGGCCTGCGCTTCGGGCAGCTGCGCCAGCCGCCACTCTTCACCGTTGTTGAACAGGCGGACGATGTCGCCGGCTCCGATCACCTCGTCAACGCTTTCCGGTGCCTGGCCAACTGCGTTGCGGTTCAGAAACGGGCGCGCCCAGGAAACGGCGTCCAGGCCGAGCTCAACACGGCTGCCGTCGGCCAGCTGCAGGGTGGCCGCTTCCGCGTCGGCGGCAACAACCAGCGCCGGCACAAGGCCGGCAACCGGCCGCAGGGCTTCAAGATGTTCTGCAACCACTTCGGGCCGGTCAATCTGTTCGGCGTCCAGGTGGGCTTCGGCACCACGCCAGCCGTGGCGGTGGTCGTAGTCGACCAGCCCGCTTCTGACTGCGCTGTTGGCCGCTTTCTGAAGGTCCGAGCGTATGGTGGTTGTCGCAACCAGGCCATTGTTGTAGGCGGCCTCAGCGCCAACCGCCTCCACCACATCACGGCGCGCCATTTCGGCAATCCAGGGCGAGTCCAGCTCAATGACGGGGCCGTGGTATTGAGCTGTGTTGGGGCTGGTGACGGCCTGCTGATAGTCCTTGCGGTCAATATGGCCAAGCTGCAGCAGCCGGCCCAGTATCCAGTCGCGCCGGCCCATGGCGGCAGCGGGGTTGGTCAGCGGGTTGTCGCGCGACGGTGCCTTGGGCAGCCCGGCCAGCATGGCCATTTCCGCCAGTGTCAGCTCGTGCGGATCCTTTCCGTAGTAAACTTGCGCCGCCGCGGCAATGCCGTAGGCGCGATGGCCAAGAAATTCCTTGTTGAGGTAGAGTTCGAGAATTTCGTTCTTGTCGAGCTCGCGCTCGATCTTGAAGGCCAGCAGCATTTCACGCAGTTTGCGAGTGAGGGTGTAGTCGGTCGACAAAAAGAAACGTCGTGCAACCTGCTGGGTAATGGTGCTGCCGCCGGCAACGCGGCCCTTGCCCATGCTGCGCGCATAAAGCCAGACGGCTCGCAGGGTGCCGCGCCAGTCAACGCCGGGGTGCTGGTAGAAACGGTCGTCTTCTGCCGCCAGGAAGGCATGTTTGAGCTGTTCCGGGATCTGGTCGAGGGTGACCGGTCGGCGGCGCTGCTCACCTATCTCGGCCAGCAGCCGGTTATCGGCCGAATAGATGCGCAGCGGCACCTGCAGCTGGATGCTCCTGAGCGATTCGACCGATGGCAAGGACGGCACTATAGTCAGCCATACCACAAGCGCTGCGATTGCTGCTAGAGTGAACAGCAACAAAAACATGCGGATAGAAAAAACTATTAAAGGCTTTATTCGGATCATCAGTTGTGGTAAATGTAGAGGCAGACAGGTTGGATTGATGCTTGTCTTGGACGCAAAAGAAGCCTGAAAGTGCCCTGATTGAGATCCGGGCGACTGAATCAGCAGAGGGTAGCATATCGGCTGCGTCCAGCCGACCCGCCACGTTGAAGGGCGGGCAAACAGGTTGAAACGGTCGGGAGAACACCGCCAGCCAGAGGGCATGAACAACAATCATGAGCAATATACTAGGTAGGTTTTTAGGGAAGGCCCCCGTTCCCCTGCTGGGGATAGACATCGGAGAAAGCAGCATCAAGCTTGTGCAGCTGGGCAGGAGCGGCTCGGGCTACCGCTTGGAAGCGTTTGCCGTGGAGCCGATGCCCGAAGACACGTTTTCCGATGGCAACATCGTTGCCCCGGACCGCGTGGCCGAGGCCATCAAGCGCGCCATCAAGCAGTCGCGCAGCAAGGCCCGGGACTGCGCCATGGCGGTGGGCGGCTCGGCTGTCATCACCAAGGTGGTCAACGTGCCCGCCGATCTGTCCGAAGATGACATCGAGGCCCAGATCGAGGTGGAGGCGGGACAGTACATTCCCTATCCACGCGAGGAGGTCAGCCTCGATTTTGCCGTTCTCGGGCCGGCTCCGCGCAGCTCCGAAGTTCTTGAAGTGCTGCTGTCGGCCACCAAAACAGAGCATGTCGACACCCTGCGCGAGATCGCCGGCCTGGTGGATCTCAACCTGCGCACTGTCGACATCGTTTCCTACGCCGTGGCCAACGCCTTTGAACTGGTTCGTGCCCATGCCGGCATTGCGGCCGATGAGGCCATAGGCGTGCTGGACATGGGGTCGGGCTCCTCGACGCTGCTGGTTTTGCGCGACGGGCGCGTGATCTACAGCCGCGAGCATGATTTTGGCGGCCAGCAGCTGATTGATGACTGCATGCGCCGCTACGGCATGACCGCCCACGAAGCCTCTTTTCTGCAGCGCGGCGAGGAGCCGCCGGCAGGCTTTGAGGACGAAATACTCGAGCCCTACCGGCAGGGCGTCATCCAGCAGATAGGCCGGGCGCTGCAGTTTTACTCCTCGTCCAACAGTTACTCAGCCATCAACACTCTTTTCCTTACGGGCGGGGCCGCGGCCACGCCGGGGCTGGCCGAGGCAGTGGGCGACGAGGTGGGCATGTCCTGCGAGGTGGCCGGGCCAATAGAAGGGATGCGACTGGCGCGGTCCATAGATGCGGACCGCCTGGAGCGGGCCCGTACAGCGCTGACTACCGCCTGCGGACTGGCATTGCGAGGGTTTGACTGATGATTAGAATCAACCTGCTGCCATGGCGTGAAGAACTGCGCCAGCAGCGTCAAAAGAACTTCATGGCGGCGTTCGTGGGCACCATAATTGCCGCGGCGCTGCTGGTCTTTTTGGGGTCATATCTGGTCGGCAAGCAGATCAGCGGGCAGCAAAACCGCAACAGCTATCTGCAGGGCGAAATCAAGAAGCTCGACAGGGACATTGCCAGCATTGAGGGGCTGGAAGCCACCCGGGACAGCCTGCTGGCCAGAAAGAATGTCATTGAGCAGCTGCAGGAAAACCGCTCGCTGATGGTTCACCTTTTCAATTCATTGGCGACCACCGTGCCCGAAGGGATACGGCTGCAAACCGTAGGGCAGCAGGGCTCTGCACTGACCATCAAGGGTGTCAGCGAATCCGAAACGAGGGTGTCCGATTACATGAGCAACATTGAAGCGGCCGAATGGCTGCACGAACCCACTCTGCGCATCATCCAGGCCCTGGGCAAAAATGAGGACGGCCAGGCCGAACGGTTTGAGTTTGAGCTGCGTTCAACACTGGCCTCGCCGCTTTCGGTCAAGGGTGATGAGCATGACGGAGGGGAGGGCTGATTCATGGATCTTTCTGAACTCAGAGACCTTGATTTCAAGAATATCGGCTCGGCCTCGTTCGGGGTCAAGGCGCTGTTGCTGGTCATTGTGGCAGTGCTGATTCTGGTTGGCGGGTATTTCTACATCATCAAGGACAAGCGCGAAACGCTGGCCAACCACGAGCGCACCGAAGAAACGCTCAAGAACGAATTCAAGACCAAACAGCAAAAGGCGGCCAACCTGCCCGCCTACGAAAAGCAGCTGGCCGAAATGGAAGAGATGCTGGAATCCATGCTGCGCCAGCTGCCGTCAAGAACCGAGATGCCGGCGCTGCTGATCGACATTTCGCAAACGGCGCTCGGGGCGGGGATAGACAACGAGCTGTTTGAGCCGCAAAACGAAATCATGCGGGACTTTTACGTTGAAAAGCCGATCAAGGTGCGCATGGTGGGCGCCTATCACGAATTTGGCAATTTTGTCAGCGCAGTGGCTTCCCTGTCGCGCGGTGTCATTCTGACCATGCGCGACATTTCGCTTGAGCCCGTCAGGGATTCAAAAAACCGGCTCAAGCTCGAAGGTGTGCTGACCACCTATCGCTACCTTGACGAAGAGGAAGAAAGCAGGCTGGCGGGAGGGGCAAAATGAACAGTCTGACAAGATTTTTCCTGCTGCTTTTGCTTGCGGCAATTCTGGCCGGTTGCCAGAGAGGAACCGGTGATCTGCAAAACTGGACGCGGGAAATGCGCGCTCGCGAGGCCGAGCCCATAGAGCCGGTGCCACCGCTGCATACGCCCGAGCCGGTGGTCTACAACGCAGCCGATGCACGCGATCCGTTTCGGGCGGCGATTCGCGATGACGATGATGACATCGATGCCGAAGAGGATTCCGCATCGGCCAGCGACGGCCCCCGGCCCATACCCAATCGCCGCAAGGAATATCTCGAAGGTTTTCCGCTCGACACGCTTGAAATGGTCGGCACCATGACCATCAACGACACGCTCTTTGCCCTTATCCAGGACAACGAGTCTGTGGTGCATCGGGTGAAGCAAGGGGACTACATGGGGCAGAACCACGGGCTGGTCAAGGCGGTACGCGGCGGCCAGGTCGAGGTTCGGGAGCTGGTAAGGGATGGCCGTGGAGGCTGGCAGGAGCGCTCGGTGCGCGTCACCATGCCGGAAGATAACTGATGAATATCGGCAAGGAAATTAGAAATATGAGCATGTCTTCATGGGTGATGAAAGGCAGAAGGACAAACGGGAGACGGATAATGAGCAGCAGTA
>DATGSU010000175.1:0-5615 GCA_035302305.1 Wenzhouxiangella sp.
GCTCAGATCGCGGCTGACGACGATAAGCGTGCCGTCGCGGCCGCCTTCCTTGAGAGTTGCCAGTTTCAATGTATTCTTGCCTCAGTGTTATTTCTTTGCGGGTTTCCAGCTGTTGACGTAGCCGGTCCATTCAATGCCTTCAGCGGCTGCGCCGGGGTCGAGCGCATCGCGGGTGTCGATCATGACGGCCACCTCCTCGGTGGACTCCTTTTTGGGCGTGAAGGCATTTTTCATCGCCGCCGGGTGCGGGCCGTGGGTGAATCCGCACGGGTGATGGGTCACCATGCCCGGGTGAATATTGTCGCGCGAGAAAAAGTCGCCGGCATGATAGAACAGCACTTCGTCAAAGTCATCGTTGTTGTGAAAGAAGGGCACCTTGAGCGCGTCTTCTGAAGACTCGAACGGGCGCGGGGTGAATGTGCATATCACCAGGCGGTTGGCCACAAAGGTGCTGTGCACCGACGGCGGCAGATGGTAGCGATGGCTGATCAGCGGGCGAATATCGCGCCAGTTGATGCGCACCGGGGCCAGATCGCCCTTCCAGCCCACCGCGTCCAGCGGGTTGAACGGGAAGGTGACGGTTGAAATCCGGTTGCGGCGCTTGATTCTGACCTGCCATTCGTTTTCGTCCTGCTGGGCCTTGAAGGCGTCGTTGATGGCCGGCGTGTCCAGCATGGCCGGGTCAAATATGGCGTGCGGGCCCAAAATGCCCTTGTCGGGCAGCTGGTAGCTGGAATTGGTGGCTTCAATCAGCAGCATTTCGACCGGGCCGTCTGATTCTATGCGCCACATGGTGCCGCGCGGCAGCATGATGTAGTCGCCGTCACGAAACGCCAGGTGGCCGTAGTCGCAGTACAGATCGCCCTGGCCGGCGTGAATAAACAGCAGATCGTCGCCGTCGCCGTTGCGCACCAGGTGATCCATGCGGCCCGAAGAGTGCCAGCAGCGGAAGCGGCAGTGGGCGTTGACCAGCAGCTCGGCGGCTTCCCAGGGGCAGCCGGAGTTGCCGCTCAGTTTTGTGGTGTCGTAGGCGCGCGGTCTCAGCGGGCCTTCAAAATTGGTCCAGGCGGTGGGCATGTGCGCGTGGTACATGTGCGCGGCCGGGCCGAAGAAACCTTCCTTGCCGATTTCACGCTCGTAGGTGCCTTCGGGCAGGTTGGTGTGTGCCTGGCGGCTGGTTTTGCCCTCGACAAGTTGATGGCTGATCCATTTTCTCATGACGTGTTACCAGTGCTGCGGTGGGTTTGGCAGCGCGCGGCAATGCCGCGCGCTGCAGCCGGTTGAAAACAGGACTGTATTACAGGACGCCGCGCCTTTGCTGGTCGCGTTCGATAGCTTCAAAAAGCGCCTGGAAGTTGCCGTCGCCAAAGCCGTCGTTGCCCTTGCGCTGGATGATCTCGAAAAAGATCGGGCCAACGTTGGTCTGGGTAAAGATCTGCAGCAGCTGCAGGTTGGGATCGTTGGGGTCGGCGTCAATCAGGATCTTGTTCTTGCGCATGCGCTCCACGTCCTCGCCGTGGTTGGGAATGCGCTCGTCGATAACGTCAAAATACGTGTCAGGGGTATCAAGGAACTCGATGCCGTTGTCGCGCAGGGTTTCAACGGTTTCGTAGATGTTGTCGGTGTACAGGGCAATATGCTGCACGCCTTCGCCCTTGTATTCGTCCAGAAACTCGTTGATCTGGCTTTTGGGGTCTTCGGACTCGTTGATGGGAATGGCAATTTTGGCGTTGGGGGCCATCATGGCCTGCGAGCGCAGCCCGGTGGCCTTGCCCTTGATGTCGAAATACTTGCGCTCGTAAAAGCCGAACAGATTGCAGTAGAAGTCGGCCCACTGGCCCATGTTGCCGTTGTAGACGTTGTGGGTCAGGTGGTCGATGAAGTACATGCCGGCGCCCTTGGGGTGACGCTCCACGCCGTCTTCAAAGTCGAAGTGCCTGTCCAGGTCGGCTTCGCCGGCGGTCAGGTACAGCACCGAGCCGCCAATGCCCTCAATGCGCGGTACATCCACGGGCAGGGTGTCGGCGCGGTTGGTGAAGTCCTTGGCGCCTTTGCCGGTGACGGTTTCGTGGGCCGCCTGGGGATTGTCTACGCGCAGCGCAAAGCCGGTGCAGCACGGGCCGTGGGCTGCGGCAAACTCACTGGCAAAGGAGTCCGGTGTTTCGTTGACCAGCAGATTCATGCCGCCCTGGCTGTACAGGGTGACTTGCTGCGACTTGTGCTTGCCGACTGCGGTAAAGCCAAGCTGCCTGAACAGATTGTGCAGCAGGCTGGCATCGGGTGCGGCAAACTCGATGAATTCAAACTGTTCGACACCCAGCGGGTTGGGACGTGCTTGAGCCATTTTGAATCTCCTTGAAAAAGCGGGTGGGCGGCAGACTTGCCGTGTTGCCCTGATATTAGTTACATTTGAAACTGTTTTCAAGCCTAACAGGCAGGTCCAGTCATGCTCAAACTAGAAAAATTTCTGCCCTATCAATTGTCGGTGCTGTCCAATCTGATGAGTCACGGCATCGCGCTGACCTATGAAGAGCGCTTTGACTTGAGCGTGACCGAGTGGCGCGTAATCGCCATTCTTGGCCGCCACCCCGGGATTACCGCCACGGAGGTGGCGCGCCGGGCGGCCATGGACAAGGTTGCGGTCAGCCGGGCCGTGTCCCGGCTGCTGGCGGCCGATAGGCTGCAGCGCAAGGAGGACCGCTCCGACGGCCGCGCCCGCCGGCTGTTTCTCAGTCCGGCGGGGCTGCACATTCACGACACCATTGTGCCGGCCGCGCTGGAATTCGAGCGCCTGATGCTGGAATCTCTGGATGACGAGCAGCGTCGCTGCTTCATGGCGGCTGTGGAGCGCTTGACCGAAGCAGCCCAGCGCCATGAACAGGGCGGGCAGGACGTTTCCGGTGCTTCAGTGCGTTAGAATTTGCCCAAATTCATTTTCCATTGCGAGCAGCCATGCAGATTCTTTCCACTTTTGACAGCGGCAACATTGAAGTTGTTGACGCGGACAACCACGAAAACATTCGCCTGAAAATCCGCCTTGATGCCGGCGGAGAGCACATGCAGTGGTTTCACTTTCAGCTGGCGGGCGCGCGCGGCAAGGCCTGCCGCATGACCATAGAAAACGCCGGCAAGGTGTCCTATCCCGACGGCTTCAGGGATTACCGCGCGGTGGCCAGCATCGATCGCGTCAACTGGTTCCGCGTGCCGACCCGCTTTGACGGAAATCAGCTGGTGATTGAACACACGCCCGACAGCGACATCGTCAACTACGCCTATTTTGCGCCTTACTCCGAGCATGAACATGAACAGCTGATTGCCGCCGCGCTGACCCATCCGCGGGTCGGGGCCGAAGTTCTGTGCGCAACCCCCGACGGCCGTCCGCATACGCTGCTGAAAATTGGCGAACACGAGACGGGCCGCAAGAAGATCTGGGTCATTGCCCGCCAGCATCCCGGAGAGCCCATGGCCGAGTGGTGGGTTGAGGGTTTTCTGGAAAGGCTGCTCGATGACGATGACCCTGCGGCGCGCAAGCTGCTTGACCAGGCCGTGGTCTATCTGGTGCCCAACATGTGCCTGGACGGGACCGTGCGCGGCCACCTGCGCTGCAATGCCAAAGGCAGAAACCTCAACCGTGAGTGGCTGGAGCCGTGTCCTGAAAACTCGCCCGAGGTTTATTACACGCGTCAAAAAATGCACGACACCGGCGTGGACCTGGCCTACGACGTGCACGGTGATGAAGCCCTGCCGTACAACTTCGTGGCCGGTGCCGAGGGTGTTCCTTCCTGGGACGATCGCAAGCAGCACCAGCTTGATACCTTCAAAAAGCTGATGTCGGCCATCAGCCCGGATTTTCAGACCGTTTACGGCTACGAGGTGGACGCGCCCGGCAGCTCGGACCTGAAAAAGAACACCGACTACATGGCTGAAACCTTTGACTGCCTGGCCATGACGCTGGAAATGCCCTTCAAGGACAACATCGAGCTTCCGGATGAGACATTCGGCTGGTCGCCGGAGCGCTGCAAGCGCCTTGGGGCGGCCACGGTGGATGCCTTCTGGCAGATTCTGCCCGAGCTTTGATTGCGGGCCTTGCTGCCATGACGGCCGATCCGCAGCACGACAGCCCCGGACCTGAAAAGTGCCCGGTGGCGTTCATTCGGCGCTGGGCCGGCATTCTGATGGCCGCCGCGCGCAACTGGCTGGAAAGCCAGGCATTTATCTACGGCGCGGCGCTGGCGTTTTTCACCGTGTTTTCCATCGCCCCGGTCATTATTGTCATCGTGGCCCTGATCGGCTTTTTTCTTGGCGAGCAGACCGTGCGCGACGAGCTCATCAACCAGCTGCAGGCCATGCTCGGCTCGCAAGCCACATCGGTGGTGGAAACCGCCATCGCCAACTCGCAAATCGAAAGCGGTGGGCTGTGGCCCACGCTGGCCGGGCTGGCGGCCACGGTGGTGGGGGCCACCACGGTGTTTGCGCAGATGCAGAAATCGCTCAATCAGATATGGGACGTGGTGCCGCGGCCCAGCCGCAACAGCATTTGGCTGTTCGTCAAGGCGCGCCTGCTGTCGCTCACCATTGTGCTGGCCATAGGCTTTGTGCTGCTGGTGTCGCTGGCGCTCAGCGTTGCCGTGCGCGCGGTCATTGCCTACGCCGAGCAGTGGCTGCCCATTCCCGGCTGGGCCATGATGGGATTGGAAATGGGGCTGTCGCTGGGCCTGATCACGCTGCTGTTTGCCGCCTTTTTCCGCATTTTGCCCGACGTGGTTCTGCGCTGGTCGCAGGTCATGGCCGGCGCCCTGGTCACCGCCATGCTGTTCAGTGTCGGCCGCGCGCTGATTGCCTGGTATCTGGCCAAGGCTGCGCCGGGTTCGGCGTATGGCGCGGCCGGCTCGCTGGTGCTGCTGCTGTGGGTCAATTATTCATCGCTGATTCTGCTGTATGGTGCAGCCGTGTGCCGGGCGCATCTTGAGGCGTCCGGGCAGCCGGTGATACCGCGCAGCACCGCGGCGCTGGTGCGCCGCGAAGTGGTGGATGTGGCCTGAGCCCCGCCGGGCCGCCGTCAGCGCCGGTCAGCCACAAATACAGTGACGAGGTCTGCAGTGAGCGATCTTTTTTCATCGTCCGAACCGGCCGAAAATGAAGGCCACGACAGCGACCGGCCGCTGGCCGACCGCATTCGCCCGCAGAAATTTGCGGACGTGGTCGGTCAGGAACACCTGCTGGGCGAGGAGGGCGCACTGCGGCGCATGATTGATGTCGGCCGGGTGTCGTCACTGGTGTTCTGGGGGCCACCGGGCACCGGCAAAACCACGCTGGCCCGCCTGCTCGCGCAGGTTGGCGAACTGTCCTTTGTGCAGATATCGGCCATTTTTTCCGGCGTTGGCGACCTCAAGAAAATTTTTGAAGCCGCCAGGCTGCGTCGCCAGAACGGGCAGGGCACGCTGCTGTTTGTCGACGAAATCCATCGCTTCAATCGCGCCCAGCAGGACGGCTTCTTGCCCTGGGTTGAAGACGGCACCATTGTGCTGGTTGGCGCCACCACCGAAAATCCGTCATTCGAGCTCAATGCCGCCCTGCTGTCGCGCATGCAGGTGCTGGTTCTCAAGCGGCTGGGC
>DATGSU010000176.1:0-3956 GCA_035302305.1 Wenzhouxiangella sp.
GCCGGTGGCACCATCGCTTGAAGATGTCTATTTTGCCCGGCTGCTCATGCAGGCCGGCCGGATAAATGCGGCAGAGGCAGCCTGACCATGTGGCGGGAAATATTTCGATTTGAGCTGCGTCAGCAGCTGCGCGCCCCGCTGCTGTGGACGGTGGCGCTGATATTTGGCCTGCTTGCATTTGCCGTGGTCACCACCGATGCCGTTGTGGTCGGCGGCAGCTCGGGCGGGGTCTACCGCAATGCGCCGGTGGTGGTCATCAACATGTTGTCCGCGTTTTCCATACTGGCCATGTTTCTGGTGGTGATTTTTGTAGCCGGCGCCCTGTTGCGCGAGTTTGAGCAAAACAGTGCCGACATGACGTTTGCCACGCCCGTCAGCAAGGGCGCATGGTTGGGCGGGCGTTTTGGGGCCGGGTTTCTGGCCGCTGTGGTCATCATGCTGGTGGTGGCCGCAAGCTTTTGGATTGGCTCGTTCATGCCCTGGCTCGAGGCCGACAGGATTGGCCCCACCCGGCTGGCCGCCTACGCATGGGGCTTTGGCGTCATCGTTATTCCCAACCTGCTGCTGGTCTCGGCGCTGCTGTACTTTCTGGCTGCGCTGACCCGCTCCATGATGGCGACCTATATGGGCGTCATTGCGTTTTTCATTCTCGACCAGATCGCCAGCAGCTTTCTCAAGGAGTTGACCACCCGCAACACCGCCGCACTGCTCGACCCCTTTGGCGGTCATGCGCTGAGCCTGACAACGCGCTACTGGTCGGTGGCCGAGCGGAACAGCGCGCTGCCCGAACTGACCGGGCTGCTGCTGGCCAACCGCCTGATCTGGGCAGCTGCGGCAGTGGGGCTGCTGGTGCTGTCATACATGGTGTTCAGGCCGGACCATGAAGGCTTCAAACTGAAAATATGGCGGCGCCGCAAAAGAAAGCCCGATGCCGGATCGGCACTTCAGTCGTCGCCCGAAATTCCACCGGTGACAATCCGCCACGACCGGCGTGCGCACTGGCAACAGTTTGTCTACAGTACGCGTCGCGCAGCGTGGAGCATTGTCCGCAGCGTTCCGTTTCTGGTGATGCTGCTGCTGGGGCTGGCCAATCTCACTGCCACGCTCAGCGCCAGCGAGATGATTTATGGCACCACCGTCTATCCGGTGACCTCCACCATGCTGGAGGCCATGCAGTTCAGCTTCCAGTTTCTGCTGTGGATCATTCTGATCTTTTATTCGGGCGAGCTGATCTGGCGCGACCGCAGTCTTGAAACCAGCGAGCTGAGGGACGCCCTGCCAGCCCCCAGCAGTGTCCTGCTGGCGTCACAGCTGGCGGCGCTGATGTTGGTCATCTTAGTCTTTCTGGCCCTCGGCGCGCTGTGGTGCATGGGCTGGCAGCTGATTCATGGCTACACGCACCTGGAGCCGCTGCTGTATGTGCGCGGGCTGGCGCTTGACGCCATTCCCCTGGTGCTGGTGGCCGTGCTGGCCGTCTTCATGCAGATTCTGGCCAACAACAAGTTCATGGGCTATCTGCTCACCATTGCCGTGCTGGCCACAAGCATTCTGTTTGCCATGATGCACCTGGAAAGCAATCTGTACATTTTTGCCGGCGCGCCCGATGCCCCGTATTCGGACATGAACGGTTTCGGTCATTTCTGGCAGGGTGCACTGTGGTTTTATGCCTACTGGGGGTTCTTTGCGCTGGGCCTGATCGTGCTCACCGTGCTGTTGTGGGTGCGCGGCACCGATCTGACCTGGAAAATCCGCTTCAGGCAGGCGGCAGCGCGCTTCGGCCCTCCGGCCAGAATCACGCTGGCCGCGGCGCTGGCCGGTTTTGTCGGCACCGGCATCTGGAACTACTACAACACCATGGTGCTCAACGCCTATCTGCCGACCAGCAAAAGCGAGGCCCGCCAGGCAGACTACGAAAAAAACTATGCCCACTATGCCGATCTGGCCCAGCCGCGCATTGTCCGCGCAAGCGCCGAGGTGGACATTCATCCCTACGACAGGCGGCTGGCGCTCAAGGGTCACTACCGGCTCGTCAACAGGCACGATGAGCCCATTGACACCCTGTACATGGAATTCGATGCCTTCATGCCCAAAAGCCACAAGGCCATCAGGCAGTGGCGCATGCCTGCGCATGAAATCGAGCACGACAACCCTGAAATGGGCATTCGTGTATTCAGGCTGAACGAGCCGCTGGCGCCGGGGCAGGACATGGATCTGGAGTTTGAGCTGGACTGGCAGCCCAGGGGCTTCACCAACCGGGGCAGCCCGGACGGCCTGGTGGCCAACGGCACCTTTGTCAACAACGCCATGCTGTTTCCGCAGCTGTCCTACAACCGTGGCGCCCAGCTGGTTGACCGCAGCAAGCGGCGCAAGCACGGCCTGGACCCCGACCTGCCGCGCATGCCGCCGCTCAACGACGATGAACAGGCGCGCGCCAACACCTACATCAGCCACGACGCCGACTGGATAGACTTTGAAGCCACCGTGTGCACGGCCGCCGACCAGATTGCCATGGCGCCGGGCAAACGGGTGAGCGAGTGGAGCCGGGATGACGGGCAGCGCTGCTTCCACTATCAAATGGACCAGCCGATGCTCAACTTCTTCTCCTTCATGTCGGCACGCTATGCGGTTGAGCGTGATCGTCATGCCGGCGTGGACATCGAGGTCTATCATCACCCGCGGCATGACTACAACGTAAAGCGCATGATTGCTGCGGTTAAAAAATCGCTGGATTATTTCAACCGCGAATTCACCCCCTATCAGTTTGACCAGGTGCGCATTCTCGAATTTCCGGGTTATGCCAGCTTTGCGCAGGCCTTTGCCAACACCATTCCGTTTTCAGAAAGTATTGGCTTTATCGCCGATCTGCGCGACCCCGATGATTTGGACTATGTCACCGATATCACCGCCCATGAAATGGCGCATCAGTGGTGGGCCCACCGCGTCATTGGTGCCGACATGCAGGGTTCCACGCTGCTCAGCGAGGCGCTGGCGCAGTACTCGGCGCTGATGATTCTGCGCGAAAGCGAAGGCGAGAATGCGGTACGAAAGTTCCTGCGCTACGAGCTGGATCAGTACCTGCATGGACGCGCCGGCGAGACGGGCCGTGAACGGCCGCTGGCCCGGGTCGAAAACCAGGGCTATATTCACTATCGCAAGGGTTCCATGGTCATGTATGCCCTGCAGGACTACATCGGCGAGCGCACCTTCAACAGCATGCTCAAACAGTTTCTTGTCGATTATGGATTTCAGCAGCCGCCGTACGTCAACACCAACAATTTCCTGACCGCGCTGGAGCTGGCCGCCGGCCCTGAATGGCAGGCCGTTATCGACGACTGGTTCCGTCACATCACCCTGTATGACAACCGCGTGCTGGATGCGGTGGTGACCGAATCCGAACAGGGCGGGTGGGATGTTCGCATGCGGGTGCAGGTGGGCAAGACCGTGGCCGACGGCGACGGCGCAGAAACCGCTGCACCCATGGATGTGCCGGTGGATATCGGCATCTTTGCCCGGGGCAGCAACGGCGGTGATGAAAAGGTGGTTTACCTGGCCCGTCATGACGTTGAAGACGGTGAAAACATCATTGAGCTTCACGTTGACGAAAAGCCGCATGAAGTTGGCATTGATCCCTACAACAAGCTTATTGACCGCGTGGCCGGCGACAATCGCATGAAGGTTGTGTTTGAGTGAAAGCCCGTCGTACAGGCCCGGTGAGTGACCGGGTCTGTACGCAGTCGAGGTTGTGATTGGCTAAAGCGCCGTCAGTGTGCAGAATTCGGCACCAGCCGCAGCTCGTGTTTGGCGTAGCCGGGCAAAAAGGGCGATGGTCGGCCTTCAGCCCAGTCGCTGTGCCCGGCGCCCCAGAACGGCGACAGCGGGTGGCCGCTTTGTCCGCCCGGCATGTGGATGATGCCGGCCGCTTCGTTGCCGGGGGCCACCACCATGCGCTGCGAGGC
>DATGSU010000177.1:0-35601 GCA_035302305.1 Wenzhouxiangella sp.
TCGCGAAACGCCAGAATATCGTCATCCTCATAGACGATATCGGCGGGCAGTTCACGATTGATTATTTTTAAAAAGAGATCATCCTGCAACTTTGCCTTCCTCACGCTGTTCGCGAATTGTTGACAACACGCGCTGTGCCGCCTCCCTGACGCTGCCTGCGCCGCCGGGGACTTCGGACGCCCAGGCGGCGGATCGCAGCGGGCTTGCAAACGCGCCCGGATCAATGCTCAAAACCTGCGGCCCTGTGGAGACGCGCTCGGCCCGCAGAATTTCGGCCAGCTGCCGGCGGCCGGCCTGGGCCACGCCGTAGGCCGCCCAGCCGGCGGGCCGGGAAACGCTTTGTTCATCGTCGATAAAAACGATGCGCGCGCTGCTGTTCATCAGCGGCATCAGCACGGATACCAGCATATACGGAGCGGTCAGCGAAGTCTGCAGTATCTGCAGCCACTCACCCGGCGGCTGCTGTACAAGCGGCTGCAGGCCGTAAAAGGCCGCAGCATTGTGAATCAGCCCGTCAAGCCGGCCGAACTGGTCCTTTATTGCGCCGGCAAGCTGCTCATAGTCCTGCGGCGCGGCCCCGGCAAGATCCATGGGCATCAGGGCCGGCGCGCGGCCTGACTTGTCCGCCACGCTGTCGTGCAGCCTGTTCAGCGAGTCCACATCGCGGTCGAGGGCTATGCAATCATCTCCGCGTTCGGTCAGCTGGCGCACCAGCTCGCTGCCCAGCGCGCCGGCCGCGCCGGTGATCAGCCAGTTTGCCTTTTTTGAATTCGTCATCGGTTGTCAGGTTTTGCAGCTGGATTCAGGCGTGATTGTCGCAGATTTCGGATTGCGCCGGCGTGCCCGCAAACGCGGTGAGCGGTATACTGGACGCATGCCCTACTACGAGTACGTCAGCACCAACCCTGAAGCCGGCTGTGATTTTTGCAGCCGGCCGGTGGCCATACTGCAGAAAATCAGCGACCCGCCCATGAAGAAGTGCCCGTACTGCGGCCACCCCACGCGGCGCGTCATTTCCGCCCCCAATATTGCCGGCAAGCATTCACGAGCACCCAAAACCAGTGAGGTTGAGCAGGCCGGTTTTACCCAGTACCGCCGCATCGGCAAGGGCGTATACGAAAAATCGGCCGGCAAGGGGCCGGACATCATCAGTTCGGACTAGCCCCGGGAAACTCTCAGCCGGCGCGCTGCGCGCCAGGCGCACCACAGATTGGCTGCATGACCGGAATGCACCCGCCGGTGCACAATCTGGCCGGGCCGGCGCGCCACCTTGCGCGCCAGGCGTCTGTCCATGGCATGAACAATCATCAAGTGGCGCTGCTGCCAGCGGCCCTCCGCCGGGGTTGTGGCCAGGGCCGAATCCGCCCTGTTACGACCGTCTTCCAGCCAGGCTCTTGCCAGGCCGTGAAAGCCGCGCGAGACGGTCTTTTCCGCCGCATCCCGGCGGGACACCTGGTAGTCGGCCTGCAGCTCGAGCGGCACCAGCCAGCGGTTGGCGCGCGCGTCAATGGCCAGGTCACGAACCAGCCTGACCAGATAGCCATACGCCCCCAGGGCGGCCCAGTCGTCAAATGCATGCATGCGGCCATCAACAAGCGCGGCCTCGATTCGCGCCGCCTCACCGCCCATGCCCAGGCAATGCTGCCAGGCTTCTTCAACGCGCTCAAAGCGCGGGGGCTCAAGCGTGCCCTGCACGTTGCCGATCAGCGCATCAAACCACTCGGCGTCCAGCCTGTCGGCGGCCGAGCTGGCCACCAGGGCGTCGATGACCGGATGCGCGGCGCGTTCGCGCAGCGCCTGGCGCCACCAGTCCAGCTTGCGCCGGCCCACATCGGTATCGCTGACGGTATCGGGCACAGCCGCTATTTCGGCCAGCACCGCCCGCAGCGCAAGAATTCGGTCCTGATGTTCGGCGGGCGCATAGTGCAGCGAGGCGGCCAGGGGGTTGCCGGCCTTCAGCATGCGCGTCCGCAGCCAGCCCAGCGGATCATCCATGGACCGGCCCGGGAATGTTGAGTGCTGTGAGCAGGTCTGCCGGCGTCTTCGCCATGCGGTCCGCCCCCCAGCCGGTGCCGTTGTCGCCGGCAGGCAGATATCCCCAGGCCGCCACCACCGTGCGGGTTCCGGCCGCAGCGCCGGCCAGCACATCGCGCTTGTCATCGCCCACAAAAAACACCTCGCCGGGCGGCACTTCAAGCAGCTCGCAGGCCATGAGTACGGGTTCGGGCGCCGGCTTGGGAAGGTTGGTGCTGTCGCCTGCCACCAGGCAGCCAAAGCGGGCGCTCCAGCCAGCCTGCTCCAGCACCGGCCGGGCAAAGCGATTGACCTTGTTGGTGACAATTCCCATGGCGATGCCGCGTTCCTCAAGCGCCTTCATGACGCTCGGGATACCGTCAAACGGCCGTGATTTTACCCAGCAGGCGGCCTCGTAATAGTCGAGCAGCTGATTCAAAAGCCGGTTTTGCCGATCGGCCGGCATGTCAGCCCAGTCGGGCATGCCGGCCTTGAGCAGTCCGCGGGCGCCGCGCGAGACAAACTCGCGCATCATGTCGACGCCAAGCGCATCAAGGCCCCGTTCGGCCCGAATTCTGTTCAGCGCCAGAACCAGGTCGGGCGCACTGTCAATCAGCGTTCCGTCCAGATCAAACAGAACGGCGGCGGGCAGGTTTGTGCTCATGTTTCTTTCGGGCGGGTGGCGCACAGAAAATAGTTGACGGCGGGTCGACCACCAAAACGCACGGTGCGCGAAAGCGGGTTGTAGGTCATGCCGGTTATTTCCGTCACCTCAAGGCCGGAACGTCGACAGGCGGCGGCCAGTTCCGAAGGCTTGATCAGCCGGTCGTAGCGATGGGTCCCGCGCGGAATCAGGCCGAGCAGGTATTCGGCGCCGGCAATGGCTGCCGCCCAGGCCAGCGGCGTGCGGTTGATGGTGCTGATAAAAACCTGGCCACCGGGCCGGCACAGCCTGGCCAGCGCCTCAACCGTGCGTGCCGGACTGGGCACATGTTCCAGCAGCTCGAGGCAGCAGACAATGTCATAAACCCCGCCTTCGGATTCCGCCAGTTCTTCAGCGGTCACCTGCCTATAGTCAATGTCCAGACCGCTGTCGAGCATGTGCAGGCGGGCGACTTCGAGCGCGCGCTCGCCGATATCAATGCCGGTCACCAGTGCTCCGCGCCTGGCCAGCGCCTCGCTGAGCAAACCGCCTCCGCAGCCAACGTCCAAAACCTTTTTATCTTCAAAGTCGGCGCGCTCGGCAATAAATTCGGCACGCGGCTCGTTGATGTCATGCAGGGTGCGCATTTCGCCTTCGGGATCCCACCAGCGCATGGCAAGAGCGGCAAAATGCTCAGCCTCCCTTGCATCAACATTTTCGCGCCCGCCGTGCATCAGTCGGTCACTCGCGAAAGATACTCGCCGCTGCGCGTATCAACCTTGATGATCTCGCCTTCCTGGACAAACAGCGGCACGCGAACGGTTGCGCCGGTTTCCAGATGGGCCGGCTTGCCGCCGCTGCCCGAAGTGTCGCCACGCAGGCCGGGATCGGTCTCGACAATCTTGAGCTCAACAAAATTGGGCGGAGTCACTACAATGGGCTGACCGTTCCACAGCGTGATCTGGCAGATATCCTCTTCCTTGAGCCACAGCTTGGCATCACCGATCACTTTTTCATCGGCCGCCAGCTGGTCAAAGGTTTCCGGATCCATGAAATGCCAGAACTCGCCGTCACTGTACAGGTACTGGAAGTTTTTCTCGAAAACATCGGCCGCTTCAACGGTTTCGCCTGACTTGAAAGTGCGTTCAACCACCCGGCCGGTGAGCAGGTTTCTGATCTTGACCCGGTTGAAGGCCTGGCCCTTGCCGGGTTTTACAAACTCGTTTTCAACGATGTTGCACGGATCCCCGTCAATGAGAATCTTCAGGCCTGTTCTGAACTGGTTGGTACTGTAAGTTGCCATGACTGCTCCGGATTACAATGGGCTTGCCCGCCGCGGCAGGCAAGCCGGGGTGTATTGATGTTGATCTACGAAGAATCAAACTGATGAAACGCAATATTCTAGCGCGAAAGCAGCGCGACGACTGGCGCAGGCAGCTGGGCGAGGCCATTCGCTCGCCCGCAGAGCTTCTTGAACTGCTGAACCTGGCGGCAAGGGACGAGCCGGCCACCAGCCGCTTCCCCATGCTGGTGCCGCGCGCGTTTGCAAATCGCATGGAGCCGGGAAACCGGCAGGACCCGCTGCTGCTTCAGGTTCTTCCGGACCAGGACGAAAGTCGCAGCGCGCCCGGATTTTCCGATGATCCCGTCGGCGACATGGCCAGCAAGGCCGGACGGGGCATTTTGCACAAGTACCAGGGCCGCGTGCTGCTGATTGCCACCGGCGCCTGCGCAGTCAACTGCCGCTACTGCTTTCGCCAGGCCTTCCCCTACTCCACCGAACACGCCGGGCGTGACCAGTGGCGGGCTGCTGTTGAACATATTGCCAGCGACGACAGCATAGAGGAGGTCATTCTTTCCGGCGGCGATCCGCTCATGCTGTCAACGCGCAGGCTCACCCAGCTGACTGAAATGCTGCGCGACATCGGTCACATCCGGTTTCTGCGCATTCATTCGCGCCTGCCCGTTGTGCTGCCCGACCGCATTACCGACAACCTGCTTGACTGGCTGCAGTCGCTGCCGTGGCCAGCGGTGCTTGTGCTGCACGCCAACCACGCCAACGAGCTTGACGACAACGTGGCCGCCGCGGTTGGCCGGTTGCGAAAGATAGGCGTTCACGTGCTCAATCAGGCTGTTTTGCTGGCGCGCGTCAATGACTCCGTCTCCGCCCTGGCCGCCCTGATGCGCCGAACTTTCGAGATTGGCGCACTGCCCTATTACCTGCATCTTCTGGACCCGGTTTCGGGCGCGCAGCGCTTTGACACATCGGAAGAGCACGCCAGGCAGCTTGTGGAAGGTTTGCGCCGCCAGCTGTCGGGCTACCTGGTGCCGCGGCTGGTGCGCGAAGTGGCCGGCGAGCCCTACAAGATTCCAGTGCTGTAAAAAAGCCTGCACAAGCGGTAAACTTCAAAAGCATACGAGACAAAGGTAAAGCAAAACCATGGCCAAGCCTCCCAGCAAATTAAACATCCTGGCTGTTTCACACGACCCGTCCGCTCCGCGTCAGCTCATGCAGATGCTGGACGATGATGAACGGGTCAACGTGCTTTTTGCCGACACGGCCAATGCGGTGCAGCGTATTTTCAAGGGCGACCGGGTGGACATGGTGCTGATAAGGATGGACCCTGAGGACCCGGCCCTGTTTCAGGCCTGTGTTCGCGTGGCGCGCGAGCAGGACGGCTTTGTGCCGGTCATGGCTCTGATCAACACCGATGACGCCCAGTCTGCGCTGGCGGCTGCGACCGCCGGCGTGGAAGGTTTTGTCAGTCAGGCCGGACTGCGCCAGTTCAAGCGTCTGGCCCTGTCACAGGTGGAGTCCCTGCTGGCCCGCCAGGACGCCAGGCAAGCCCTGAAGAGCCTCGAGGATATTGAAGATCGCTATACGCTTCTTCTGCACAGCTCAAGCGAGGCCATTGCCTATCTCCACGAAGGCCTGCACATCTACGCCAACCCGGCCTATCTGGAAATGTTCGGGTTCGACAGCTTTGATGATCTTGAAGGCCTGTCCATGCTGGACCTGCTTTCTTCAGGAGAAAAGGCCATCGACCTGAAGCAGGTACTCAAGGATCTGAACGAAGACAAGCTGCCCGAAGACGAGCTTGAGCTTCAGGCCCACCGCCAGAATGGCGAAAGCTTTGTCGCGCTGGTGGACTTTTCGCCGGCCCGCTATGGCGGCGAGTACTGCGCCCAAATGCTGGTGCGCGAACAGGTGGCGCTGATAGACCCGGCCATGGAACAGGAGCTGCAGCGCCTGAAAACCCGCGATCGCCTGACCGACCTGCTCAACGCCCCGGCGTTTATCGAGCTGGTTGGCCAAAAGCTTGCGGAAAAAGACGCCGATGAATACCTTGCCATTCTTGCCATTGCTCTGGACGGCCGTGAGGAAATACTCGACAAGGTTGGCATTGGCGCCAGCGATGAGCTGGTCAGGGAAACCGCCGAGCTGCTGCGCGAAGTTGTTGGCGAGGAACACGAGCTGGCCCGCCTGCGTGACCATACGTTTGTAATGGCTGTCAGCGCCGGCAGCCGGGCGGACATCGACAAGCTGGCCGGACGTGTCACCGAAAACACGTCCGGACGCATTATCGACGTGCGCGACAACAGCCTGACCATATCCGTCGGTGTCGGGCTGGCGATAACCGGCAGCGAACCGCCCGAGCCGGCCACGCTTGCAGAGCAGGCCGAGCTGGCGCTGGTGGAAGCCCTGCGTGCAGGTGGCGGCAGCTTTGTCCGCTACCGGCCGCGCGTTTCCTTCGATGACGACGAAAACCTGGCTGCCTGGGAAGAGCGGCTGCGCCACGCGCTCGACCAGGACGAATTCAGCCTGGTTGTCCTGCCCGTTACCAGCATGGAAGATGACAGTTTTCTCATTAACGAGGTTGAAACCCGCCTGCGCCCCGAAGACAGCGATGAGGTCATACTGCCATCGGCCTATATGGGTGCAGCAGCCCGGGCCGGGCTTTCCTCAAGGCTTGATGAAGACATGCTCGACCGGCTTGAAAAGCTTGTTGCGGAAAGCTCCGGGCAAAACGCCATCTGGCTGGCTCCGCTGAGCCTGCAGACCATTGGCGAGCAGCAGTCCGTCCAGGCGCTGGCAGCCAGGCTTGAAAATGGTCCCCTTGATCCAAAAAAGCTGATTTTGGCCTTCCGTGAACCTGAAATTCGCCAGAAGCTGCGCCCGGTCAGCGCGTTTATCGACAGCTTTTCAAAACTTGGCTGCCGTTTCGCGCTGTGCGATGTGGGCCCGGAAGCCCAGGCGGAAAGCCTGGTCCGCCATCTGCAGCTCGACTACATTCAGCTGGCACCCGAAGCCATACAGGATCTGGGCGAGGATGAAGCGGTGCGGCACCAGCTCTCCATGCTTTCAAAGCTGGCCGGCGAAGCCGGCGCAAAAATCATTGCGCCGCCGGTGGAAAACACCGGCGACCTGGCCACGCTTTGGCAGTATGGAATCGTTCTTGTTCAGGGCGAGCTGATTCACGACGCCGCCTGAGGCGGCACGGTGCCGCTTTGGCTGCGCTGGCTCAGCGCAGCTGCTCCAAAGCGGCAATTCTTTCTTCAAGCGGCGGGTGGCTCATCAGCAGCCGCTTCAGGCCGGCGCCCGCCCCGCCGCGTATTCCAAAGGCCTCGACCGAATCGGGCAGGTCTGCGCGACCACTGACCTGGCCCAGCCGTTGCAGGGCGGCAATCATGTTGTTGCGCCCGGCCAGCCGGGCACCGCCGGCATCGGCCCGAAATTCACGCCAGCGTGAAAACGCCATGGTAATCATGCTGGCCAAAATGCCCAGAACCAGCTGCAGCACAATGACGCTCAGATAGTAGCCGGGGCCGTAGCCGCGCTCGCTGCGGAACACGGCGCGGTCAACAAACTGCCCCAGAATGCGCGCCAGCAGCAGCACCATGGTATTGAGCACGCCCTGCAGCAGCGTCATGGTCACCATGTCGCCGTTGGCCACATGCGACACCTCGTGGCCCAGCACCGCCTCAACCTCGTTGCGGCGCATGTGGGCCAGCAAACCGGTGCTGACGGCCACCAGGGCGTTATTGCGCGAAGCCCCGGTGGCAAAGGCGTTGGGCTCGGGCGCCTGATACACGGCCACGTCAGGCATGCCAATACCGGCTTCCCGGGCCTGGCGCGCCACCGTGTCCACAAGCCACTGCTCGACCTCATTGGCCGGCTGCGCAATAATTCTTGCGCGCGTGCTGGCCACAGCCAGTCTTTTTGAAAGCAGCAGCGAAATTACCGCTCCGCCCATGCCAAACAGCAGGGCCATAATCAGAATGCCGGCGTAATGGACGCTGATGCCGCGGCTGACAAGCCAGGGCTCAAGCAGGCTCATCACCGTTCCCAAGACAATGAGGACAGCCAGGTTGGTGGCCAGAAAAAGAAGGATTCGGCGCATAAAAAACCAGGTTGTGATTGGACTTCCCATAAAGTAGTGGCTGCCAGCACCCTTTCCAAGCCGTGCTTTTACCGGCCCTTTCGCAGACATTTGCCGCACGGGATGCACCTGCCCCTTCAGCGGCGCTATACTTTCAGCTACTTTCGCTCTTTTGCCGGACCATCAGGAAATGAACCCAAACCACCTTGACTTCGAACAGCCCATTGTTGAACTGGAAGCCAAGATTCGCGAACTGAGAAATGTTGGCTCCAATGCCGACATGAATCTGGAAGAGGAGATTGCCCGGCTGGAGCAGAAATGTCATGAGCGCACCCGGACAATTTTCTCGGAGCTGAGCGACTGGCAAATTTCACAGCTGGCCCGCCACCCCGACCGTCCCTACACCCTGGACTATCTGCCCATGGTGTTTGACCGCTTTGAAGAACTTCACGGCGACCGCCTTTATGCCGACGACCATGCCATTGTCGGCGGCCCGGCCATGATTGACGGCCGGGCCGTCATGCTTGTCGGGCACCAGAAGGGTCGCGGCACGCGCGAAAAGGTTTACCGAAACTTTGGCATGCCGCGCCCCGAGGGCTACCGCAAGGCGCGCCGGCTGATGGAAATGGCCGCCCGATTCAAAATGCCCGTTGTCACCTTCATAGACACGCCAGGCGCCTACCCCGGAGTGGGTGCCGAAGAGCGCGGCCAGTCCGAGGCCATTGCCCGCAACCTCGCGGTCATGTCGCGGCTGCCGGTGCCCATCGTCTGCTTTGTTATTGGCGAGGGCGGCTCCGGCGGCGCGCTGGCCATTGGCGTGGGCGACCGCATCAGCATGCTCCAGTACAGCATCTACTCGGTTATTTCACCCGAAGGCTGCGCATCCATTCTGTGGAAAAGCGCCGACAAGGCCGCCCAGGCTGCCGGCGCCATGGGGCTGACTGCAACCAAGCTCAAGGCCAACAGGCTCATTGACAAAATCATTCAGGAGCCGGCCGGTGGCGCCCACAGATCGCCTCATGAAGTGGCGGTGCGCATTCGTGAAACCATCACGGCCCAGCTCGACCAGCTGGAAAAGCTTGATGCCGATGAGCTGCTCGACAAGCGCTATCAGCGCCTGATGAGCATGAGCGCCCTGTCCGAAGCCTGAATACATGCCGGCCAGCGACAGCATTGACCCGGGCAGCCTGCCCGGCAGCGGCCGCATCATCATTGCCTTCAGCGGCGGGCCGGACTCGGTCTGTCTTTTGCACCGGCTGGTTGTCGCGCAGCTGCCAAGAGAGCTGGTCTGCGTTCATATCGACCACCGCATGGATGCCCAAAGTCCGGAGCGGGCACGCACCGCGGTTGCCATTGCCGGCGGGCTGGGGGTTGAATGCACCGTAGTGCCCATTACGGTCAAAAGCGGTGGGCGCGGCATTGAGGCCGAAGCTCGCGATGCCCGCTACCAGGCACTTGGGCGGTTTGTGGCCGACGACGATGTGCTGGTCACTGCACATCACGCCGATGATCATTCCGAAACCGTCATCCTGAGACTGCTGCGCGGCGCCGGCCCCGCCGGGCTGGCCGGCATCCCGCGCCGGCGCCGCTTTGGGCGCGGCTGGCTGTACAGACCGCTTCTGGACTGGCGTCGTCGGGACATTGAAAACTGGCTGCAGGAACATCGCCTTGAAAGCATCCGGGATCCGGCCAACAGGCTTCCCGATTTTGACCGCAACCACGTCCGTCACCACGTGCTGCCGCTGCTGCGTCAGCGCTGGCCGGGCGCAGATGCCGCGCTCAAGCGCAGCAGCACCCTGTGCAGCGGGGCCGCCGACTTTATAGCGCGCAGCGTGCAGCGTGATCTTGAACGCGCCGCCAGCGATCATGGTGGCCCGCTTGACGTGGCGGCATTGTCCGACGCCAGCGCATACTACCTTGGCGAGGTCATCCGCGCCTGGTGCATTCAGCAGCATTTCAGCCCCCCGCCGGGCCGGCAGCTCGAAGAGTTCTGCCAGCAATATTTACTGGCCGCGCCCGACCGGGGCCCCCTGCTGGCCTGGAATGGCGCAGAGCTCAGAGCCTGGCGGCAGCATTTGTGGCTGCACAGGGCACGCAGCGTGCCCGACTGCTGGCAGGTGGCCTGGGATGGACGTGAGGCGCTGGAGCTTCCCGGTGGTGCGGGCGTTTTGAGTCTGTCGCCCGCCGGTGCGTCAGGCCTGGATCTGACCATCGGCTTCGGTCGGCCCGGCGACCGCATCAAACCCGCCGGACACCGGCATACGCGACCCTGCAAGCAGCTGCTGGCCGAGGCCGGCGTGCCGCCATGGCAGCGCAATCACTGGCCGCGGCTGTGGCATCGCAACCGGCTGGCTGCGCTGGGCGATCGCTGGCAAACCGATGAATTTGAGGCGCTTCTGAAAGAACATGGTCAGCGCCTCGACTGGCGTCGCCCTGCATGGATGAATACGCTAGAATCCAACGAATGAGCAACACTGAACCCACAAAAGATCAGCCCAAAGACGAGGCCCCCGATTTCGAGCGCTCACTGGAAGAGCTTGAAAAACTGGTCGAAGCACTGGAATCGGGCGAACTGAGCCTGAATGAGTCGCTGGAACGCTTCAAGCGCGGCATTGAGCTTTCGAAGCACTGCCACCGAATGCTGGACCGGGCAAGGGAAACCGTTGAGATTCTCACCACGCCCGAGGACGAGGATTCCGGACAGCCGTTTTGACCACCGCCCTGCGTCCGTAGCATAATGATATCAACGGCTTCCAAACGGCTCGAGTGGTTGACTGATGACAAAACTGGCGCGCATTGCTGCAATTCTTGTCCTGCTGGCACCTGTGGCGACCAGCGCCCAGGTTTTTCGCTGCAGCCATGAAGGCGTCACCGTTTTTTCCGACCAGCCCTGCGGGCTGAACCCGGAGCAGGTTGCTTATTCCGAAAAAATCAGCTTTATCAAGCCCGACGAAAACCTTCCGGAACAGGCCGAGGCCAACCGGCTGTTCGTGCAGGCCCGCCAGAACGAGCTGGCCGAGCGGCGGCGCCGGGCAAAAAAACAGCAAGAACGCGCCCAGGAACCTCACCAGACCATAATCGAAAACCACCACGTACACTGGCCGCCTGCCACAGGCTTCTGGAACAGGCGGCACCGGCACCATTACCGGCACGACGGGCCGCAGGCGCCCACGCAGTCCAAAAAGGATTATTCAGCGCTCAATGGTCCCATACTGGGCACCCGCCCCGAGTCGGCGGCCTTTTCAGCGCAACGCTACAGGTCGAGCCCCGGCAAGGGCTCAAAAAGACGCGGTGTCAGTCGACGTAAAGTGAACTGACCGACTCGCCCTCAGCCATGCGGCGAATGGTTTCCGCGAGCATCTGGGCCACGGACAGCTGGCGAATATGCCCGCTTTCCCGCGCTGCCTTTCCAAGCGGTATGGTGTCGGTAACCACAATCTCATCGAGCTGGGAACGGTTGATGTTGTCAATGGCCTTGCCGGACAGCACCGGGTGGACGCAGTAGGCCACCACCCGCCGCGCGCCCTCTTCCTTGAGCGCAGCGGCCGCGGCGCACAGCGTGCCGGCGGTGTCTATCATGTCGTCGACCAGCACCCCAACCTTGCCTTTGACATCGCCAATCAGGTTCATCACGGTGGCTTCATTGGCCTGGGGCCGGCGCTTGTCGATAATGGCCAGCTCGCAGTCAAGGCGCTTGGCAATGGCACGAGCTCGCACCACGCCGCCCACGTCAGGCGAAACAACAACAATTTCGTCGGCGGTATAGTGCTTCCAGATATCCGCCAGGGTCAGCGGTGAGGCATAGACGTTGTCGACCGGAATGTCAAAAAAGCCCTGGATCTGGTCGGCATGCAGGTCAAGGGTAACCACCCGGTCGGTGCCGGCCACCGAGATCATGCGGGCGGCCACCTTGGCCGTAATTGGCACGCGCGCCGAGCGCGGACGGCGGTCCTGCCTGGCATAGCCGAAATAGGGAATGACGGCCGTTACCCTGGAGGCCGACGCGCGCTTGAGCGCATCGATCATGACCAGCAGTTCCATGAAGTTTTCGGCCACCGGCTGGCAGGTGGGCTGCACCACGTAAATATCGCGCCCGCGGACGTTTTCCATGATTTCCACCATGGCTTCGCCGTCGCTGAACCGGCCGACGTTGGCCAGGCCCATGCGTACTCCCAGATTTTTGGCAATGGAACGGGCGAGCACCGGGTTGGCATTGCCGGCAAACACCATCAGTGAAGGATGAGTCAAGAAAACACCCGGATTATGGTTGCGCGTTGAACTTGATGGCAGGGACGGCAGGATTCGAACCTGCGCATGCGGGGATCAAAACCCCGTGCCTTACCGCTTGGCGACGTCCCTGCAGATAATCCGACACTCCGCCTCTGGCTTTGTGTCTTCGTAACCAGGGTCTGTATTATAGCGATTTTTCAGCCGGATTCATCCCCAAATTCCCATTCACGAACAACAATTCGTATTCGATGATTTCCCGACCTGGCTTCAAGCCGAACCGGCATCAGCAGCTCTCCAACCTGTCTGAAGCGCTGATAGTCCATGACCCAAAACCCATCGCTTACACTGGCAAGCGTACCATCATTTGCGTACTCGTGCTGCATGTTGACGGGTGGCAGCAGCCCCCGCACCCACCAGGCAAGTGCTTCGGCCGGTATGGGCCACCCTACAGCCTGCTCCAGCAGCGGCCCGGGACGGGGGCCGCTGATATGGCCCACCTCGCTGCCTTCGAGCTCGGCATGCCCGTCGGAAAAGGCGAGCTTCCACTGACGACCGCCGGCGCTGGTGCGCAGATGGATAAAGTGATGGTCGCCGTCGGCCTGCCACACAAAGCTCAGCGAGCCGGCCCGCTGGCCGTCCGACAGGCCGACACGGCCGTCTATTCGCCATGACGGATGGGCTTCAAACCACGCCTGGCGCTCGGCAACCCACGCGCCGTCAGGCCGCGTCTGACGACCTGCGCAGCCGGCCAGCAGAATGCACAGGCACAGCAAAACACCCGCCCTGGCAAACTGCCCGAGTCTTGATGCATTGCCTGCGGTCATTCCGGCAGGCGCCCCAGCTCTTCCAAAATTCCGAGAAGATAGGCGTCCCGTGGATATTCCGCCAGCATCTTTTCGGTCAGCCTGTCGGCCTCTGCATGGCGGCCAAGCTCGTCAAGCACGGCAATGTAATGCGCACCGGCCTCGGCAAAATTGAAGCCGTCATCATCCCGGGCCTCGTCAAACACGCGCTGAAGAAAACCGGCCGCCTCGTCATTGCGGCCGAGCTTGTGCAGCGCCCAGCCCATGGAATCGAGAATATAGGCCTCGTTCGGCTCCAGCTCGTAGGCCCGCTTGATCAGGCGGTAGGCTTCCTGGTGCCTGTCCGTCATGTCGGCAAGGATATAGCCCAGATTGTTGAGCGCCACGGCGCTGGTGCTGTCCATTTGAATGATGCGGCGCAAATCCTGCTCTGCCAGATCGACATTGCCAATGTCCATGGCCAGGGTCGAGCGCGCCATCAAGAGTTCAACGCTGTCGTGGTTTTGCGCCAGCGGCCGGGACAGCAGATCCACGGCTTTCTGGCCGTGTCCGCCCTCCTTGAGCATGGCGGCCTCGACCAGCCAGGCATCGATTAGCAGCGGCTCGTTGTCAGGATTTTCCTCGCGCAGGGCCTGCAGCACAGTGCGGCCCTCTTCCAGACGGTCCAGGCGGCCCAGCAAGCGTGCTTGGCGCAGCCTCGCCTGGGGCCGCGTTCCAGGATCATCCACCTGCTCGTAACCACGCAGGGCTTCTTCATCAAGCCCGTTCAGATCGGCCAGCACGGCCTGCAGAAAAAGATGGTTTTTGTCCCGCTGCCGGGCCGGCAGCTCGTTCATTTCCCGCCAGACACCGATCGCCCCGTCGCGCTCTTTCATTTGGGTCAGATAACGACCGGTTTCATACAGGGTCAGGCTGTTTGGCGGCAGCGAGCGCAAAAGCTGCAGCGCCTCATCATAACGGTCCAGCCCGGCCAGAACGCTGGCGGTCTTGAGCCCCAGGCCCGTGTCATTTTCATCAAGCTGTTCAAATGCTTTGGAATAAAACTCAAGGGCACGCTCGGGCTGGCCGCTTTCGGCCAGCAGGTCACCGGCCCACACCTGCTTTTGATGATGGCCGCTGTCTTCAGCGGCCTGAATGGCATCTTCCAGCGCCCGGGCGATTTCATGCTGGCTCATCAGCAGCTCGCTGCGGGTGCGCAGCACCTCGCCGGCCGGTGCCTGCCCGCCGCGCCGGGCGGCCAGCAGGTCAAAAACCGAAACGGCCGCTGCCTGATTTTGAGACTTGCTCAAAACCGCCGCGCCCAGGCGCCACCATTCCGGGTCCTCCGCCCCGGGCTGGTGGCCATCGAGCCATCTTTCCAGGGCTTGAGTCGCGTTGTCATGCTGACCAAGATTGACGCGGGCTATAATGTCGAGCTGGTGGGCGGCATCGGCCTGCGGGTCAATTTCCAGCCAGCGCTGTGCCACCCTGATGGACGCCGGCCAGTCCTCCACAAGGCCCGCCAGCCGAGCGGCCAGGAAGACATATTGTGTATCATCGGAAAGCTCAGCAGCCTGAAACAGTTCGTCCAGCGCCGCTTCGTAATTGCCCAGCTCGAGCAGGCTCTCGGCCACGCGCGCATGCGATGCCGCTTCTGTCTCGGCCGCTTCAGAAGCGGGCTTGTCATGCTCCGGCCCGGTTCCCCCGTTTGGGGGCAACTGGCCGGTTGCTGCGCAGGCCGCCAGAAAAGCGGCTGCAAGCGCAGCGGTGCTGAACCGCCAAACAGCCACTGTAACCCTTTTTAACAACAAATCCTGCATGTCGCTACTCACACTTGGAATCAGTCATCAGACCGCACCGATCAGCGTTCGTGACCGAATTGCGTTTGCGGTCGAATCCATGCCCGATGCGCTGGCCTCGCTGGCTTCGCTGTCGGGCGTGGATGGCTGCAGCATTTTAAGCACATGCAACCGCACCGAGCTGTATATTTCATCGCAACAGACTATCACGCGAAGCGTGATTGATTGGCTGCACGACTGGCACCGCCTGACGCCTGGCCAGTTTCAGGATTATTTCTACCGCCTGGAGCACGGCGCCTGTAACCAGCACCTGATAAAAGTCATTTCCGGAATGGACTCCATGGTGCTTGGCGAGCCGCAGGTGGCCGGCCAGGCCAGGCAGGCCTGGCAGCTGGCGCGTGATGCGAAAACACTCGACAGTTTTCTGGACCGGATGTTTCAGCATGCCTTTGCGGCCGCCAAGCGCGTGCGCAGCGAAACCGGCATAGGGCGCGATCCGGTTACCCTGCCCTATGCGGCAGTGCGTCTTGCCAGGCAAATTTTCGGACGCCTTGACGGGCTCAACATCCTGCTCATAGGTGCCGGCGAAATGATTGAGGACTGCGCCACCCATTTCCACGCCGCCGGGCTTGAGCAGCTGACCATTGCCAACCGCAGCGTCGATCGTGCGCAGCGCCTGGCCTCCCGGTTCAAATCCCGCGCCGTGGGGCTGGACGCCATTCCCCGGCTGCTGCCCGACAATGATCTGGTCATTGCCTGCACCGGCAGCCCGACGGCTGTTGTCAACCAGCAGATGTTCAAGGACGCCCTGCGCCAGCGCCGCCGGCGGCCCATGTTTGCGCTTGACCTGTCGGTGCCAAGAAATATTTCCGCCGACAGCGCATCGCTTGATGATCTGTATTTGTACACCATCGACGACCTGCGCCAGATTATCGACTCGGCCCAGAAAAAGCGCCGAAATTCTCTGCAGGAAGCAGGCAGCATCGTGGCCGCCGAGGTGGACTCGTTTGAGCGCTGGCTGCGGGTGCAAAATGCTGCAGGCATCCTGAAAACCATGCGTCGCGATGCCGACATCAAGCGCCGCGACCTGCTGTCAAGGGCGCAGCGCGAGCTGGCGGCAGGCGCCGATCCCGAGGCCGTGCTGAACAAGCTGTCCAACCAGCTGACCAACCGCCTTTTGCATACACCCAGCGTTCGGTTGCGACAGGCGGCGGAAAGCAATGACCGGAGCCTGCTGGACGCGGCGTACCACTACTTTATCGAGGGAAAGGAAGACGACAATGAATGAGGGTCTGAGACACCGGCTGGCAGAAGCACGGGAGCGCATGGAAGAGCTTCAGGCGCTGCTGGCCACGCCCGAGGTGATCGACGACCGCCGGCGCTTTGAGTCCCTGGCGCGCGAATATGGTGAGCTGGAGCCGCTCATGGGCGTCTGGGACGAATACTCTCAAACCGAGGCTGCCCTTGAAGACACGCGACAGCTGTTTGAATCCAGCACCGATGACATGCGCGAAATGGCGCGTGATGAGCTGGAAGAACTGACTGAAAAATCCGCCAGGCTGGAGCGGCAGCTGCAAACGCTGCTGCTGCCGCGCGACCCCAATGACGAACGCAATATCTTTGTCGAGATCAGGGCCGGAACGGGCGGCCAGGAAGCCGCCATTTTTGCCGGCGACCTGCTGCGCATGTACACACGCTATGCAGACAGTCGCGGCTGGCAGGTCGAGCTGATGTCGGCCCAGCCCGGAGATGCCGGCGGCTATCGCGAGGTCATCGCGCGCCTGATCGGCGACGGCGCCTATTCACGGCTCAAATTTGAATCCGGCGTGCACCGCGTTCAGCGCGTGCCGGAAACCGAGTCCCAGGGCCGCGTTCACACCTCGGCGTGCACGGTCGCCATTCTGCCCGAAATGGATGATGTGGAAACCGTGGACATCAATCCGGCCGAGCTGAAAATAGACACCTTTCGCGCTTCGGGCGCCGGCGGCCAGCACGTCAACACCACCGATTCGGCCATTCGCATCACCCACCTGCCCACCGGGCTTGTGGTTGAGTGCCAGGATGAGCGCTCGCAGCACAAAAACCGCGCGCGGGCCATGAGCCTGCTGGGCGCAAGGCTGCTTGAAGAGCAGCGCCGTCAACAGCAGGATGAACAGGCGGCCGAGCGCAGGCTCCAGGTGGGTTCCGGCGACCGGTCCGAGCGCATACGCACCTACAACTTTCCCCAGGGCCGCATTACCGACCATCGCATAGGACTGACCCTCTACGACCTTGAGCAGATCATGGAGGGCGAACTCGATTCCGTCATCAGCCCCCTGCTCGAGGCCCACCAGGCCGAACTGCTGAGCGAGCTGACCGCCGGCGCGCACTGAATATGCTTCAAAAGGAACTGATCATCGAAACAGGCGGCCGGGCCCTGATTGATATCACGGCCCGCATTGCCCAAAACGTATCCGCCAGCGGGGTCGAGGCCGGGCTGTGCCATGTGTTTTTGCTGCACACCTCGGCCAGCCTGCTGATCAATGAAAACGCCGACCCCGACGTGCTGGCCGATCTCGAAACATTTTTCTCGGAGCTGGTCGAAGACGGCGATGCGCGCTTTCTGCATCGCGCGGAAGGGCCGGACGACATGTCTGCCCACATTCGCGCTGCGCTGACACAAACTGAATTGACCCTGCCGGTGCAAAACGGGCGGCTGGTTCTGGGCACCTGGCAGGGCATCTATTTATGGGAGCACCGCTACCGGCCCCACCGGCGGCGGCTGGTGGTCACCATTCGCTGATTTTGCGCCGCCGGCGGCATTCCGGCCTCAGTTGGGCCGCCTGTCCGGAAGGTCGCGCGCAATCCAGAAAACGGCCGCCAGCAGGGGCAGCAGCCCTGCCACAATGCCGGGCCGGTACTGCGGGCTCGACGGGCTGGCAAGAAGCACCGCCGCCGCAACGGCCGAAGCCAGCAAAAGCCACCACAGCAGCGCCCTGATCATGCGCGGCAGGGGCAGCAAAAACAGCAGCCAGGCCGGATTCAAAACCAGCACCATGCGATTGCCGGCAACGGCTGCATGGCTGGTGCCAAACCACATCAGAAGAATGACCACGCCACAGCCGCCAATGAGTAAAACAGCGGCTCGCCACGGCAGCAGCGACCAAAAGCCGGGCCTGAAGCTGCGCCGGGCAAAGATCAGCAGCAGCGCCGCCAGCGCGGACACAAGCGCATAGGCCCACCACTGTGAAGCCGGCCTGTCGGGCAAACTCCATGTTTTGGAACGGTACAAAACCCGGCTTTCCGACACCAGCGGGCGACCGTCGACAGATGCCCTGCCCGCCCAGCGGGCCAGCTCATCAGGCAAAAAAGTCTCTTCCCAGGCGCTGCGCGGCTTGTCAATCATGGGGCCAAGCAAAACCAGCAGGCCGGCCTTCAGATCGAGGCGGTTGTGGTTGTAGCGCCGAATCTGGTCGCGGATATTGAAATGAGCGGGTTCGCCTTTCCAGCGCTGTGCCAGCGCGCCTCCAAGCGCCTCGTCAAGCAGGTTGCGCAGCCACGTGGAGCAGTTGTCAAAAAAGTAATCGTAATCGTAATACTGCGGAACAGGGAAAATGTTGTTGTGCAGCGAGGCGTGCAGGCGCTGAAACTGATCTGCATCGAGCGCCAGTTTTTGCAGCGTTATGGAGCGGTCGCGCAGGCGATAAAAGGCAAACTCGTCCTCGGGGCTTGAAGCCAGGCCGTAATAGGGCATGTGCCCGCGGGCAAAATCAAGATAAAAGCCGGGGCCGTCCATGTCGAAATAGCCAAAGCTGTAGACATGATCCAGGCCAATGCTGCTGTCGCGCAGCCAGATGGCGTTGTGGCCAAACCTTTCCCATACCTCATGGCCGGGCCCGTAGGTCACCAGCCACGCCTCTTTGGCCATCAGCGGCAGGGCCAGGCTCACCAGCATCAGAAAAACAACAAGTCCGCCGCGGATCATGAAAAGACCGCCCCCGTCACAGCTCAGGCATCTCTGCCACACGGCCGGCTGCCCAGCTTGTCATCGGGAACACTGGCCGGCACGCAGCGCCGTCATGCCGGCGACACTTCGACCACGCGCAGCCTGCGGTCATCGGCGCTGGTGACCTTGAAACGCCATTTGTCGATTTGAACGGTTTCTCCGGGCTCCGGCAAACGCCCAAACTCCGCAATGACGAGGCCGCCAATGGTGTCATATTCATCGCCGGCAAACTCCGTGTCGAATTTATCGTTGAAGTCCTCGATATGCGTCAATGCCTGAACGGCGTAGCGATTGCCGTCCAGCGGGCGAATATCCTGAACCTCAATCGGGTCGTGCTCATCGTCAATGTCGCCGACAATGCGCTCCAGCACGTCTTCAATGGTAATAAGGCCCGATACGCCGCCATATTCATCGACCACGATGGCCATATGATTTTTGCTCACCCGAAACTCACGCAGCAAAATATTCAGCCGCTTGGTTTCGGGAATGAAAATGGGCGGACGCGGCAAATCGGACAGCCGGATGTCCGCGTCGTTTGCAAACAGCCTGAGCAGATCCTTGGCCAGCAGTATCCCCTTGATTTCATCGCGGTCTTCACCCACCACCGGGAAGCGTGAATGGCCGGACTCGATGACAACCGGCAGAATCTCGTCCAAAGAAGAGCCTGAGCGAACAACAATCATGCGCGAGCGTGGAATCATGACGTCCCGCACCTGCTGCTCACTGACCTTGAGTGCGCCTTCGAGCATCGCCAGGGTATAGGGCTCGATCAGCGCCTGCTCGCTCATGTCGCGCATCACCTCAATCAGCCCCTCGCGGCTGCGCGGCTCACCACCAAAAGCTCGCCCCAGGCGCTCTATCCAGCCTGGAACACTGTCATTGCCGTTGTCTTCAGAATCCCTGCTCATGGCCTGGTTGCGTCTGGTAGCAGATGATCAGTCATCATCAATCATGTACGGGTTGTCGAAACCCAGGGTTTTCAAAAGCCTGGTTTCCTCGGCTTCCATCTCGTGCGCCTGCTCGGCTGAAATATGGTCAAAGCCGCGCAAATGCAATATGCCGTGAATGATCATGTGGGCGCAGTGCTGCCTGACTGTCTTGCCCTGCTCCTGCGCTTCGCGTTCAACAACAGGCGCGCAGATCACAATATCACCCAACAGCGGTGTTTCAACACCGGCAGGCAGCCCCGGCTCGAAGCTGAGCACGTTGGTCGGGCCGTCTCCCCCGCGCCAGCGGCGGTTGAGCTGCTGCCCTTCGGCAGCATCAACAATTCTGATCGTCAGCTCGGGCGCTTTCAGCCCGGCAAGTGCGGCGGCCGCAAAGCGCCGCAGCTCATCCTCCTTGACCGGCAGTTTTGCACCCTGGCCATATTCAATGACCAGGCCTTCGGTTGCAGGCTCAGGCGGGCTTGTTTTCGTCGGCTTTGGCATAGGCTTCGACAATGCGCCGGACGATGGGATGGCGAACCACATCGCGCGCGTCAAAGAAAGTTGTGCTGACCCCCTCAATGGATTTGAGCAGCGCAACGGCCTGGCGCAGCCCGCATTCCACATGCGGCGGCAGATCAATCTGCGTCAGATCGCCGGTAATGACCGCCTTGGAGCCAAAGCCAATGCGGGTCAAAAACATCTTCATCTGTTCGGTGGTGGTGTTCTGGGCCTCATCAAGAATGACGAATGCGTCATTGAGGGTGCGACCGCGCATATAGGCCAGCGGCGCCACCTCAATCACGTTGCGCTCGGCCAGCCTGGCCGCCTTGTCAAAACCAAGCATTTCGTACAGCGCGTCGTGCAGCGGGCGCAGGTAAGGATCCACTTTCTGGGCCAAGTCGCCGGGCAAAAAACCCAGCCGCTCGCCGGCTTCAACCGCCGGGCGCACCAGCACAATGCGCTGCACGCGGTCGGTTTCAAGTGCTTCGACCGCGCTGGCCACCGCCAGGAATGTCTTGCCGGTTCCGGCCGGCCCGATACCAAAATTGACGTCGCTGGCGCGAATCCGGCGCAGATAGTTTTTCTGGTTGGGCCCGCGGCCGCGAATCAGCCCGCGCCGCGTTCTGATACCGATGTCGGCCGGCGCATCCTCTCCGTCATTCAGCCCCGATTCCTGAAGGTGCAGATTAACGGCGGCAGGATTGAGAACCTCTTTGGCCGACTGCCGATAAAGTCTTTTCAGAACCCGCTGGGTGGCCGCAACCGCTGCGGCGTCGCCCTCTATATTGAACAGGTTGCCGCGCGCTCCTATAGACACGCCAAGGCGCTTTTCGATCAGCGCCAGGTGCTCATCAAGGTGCCCGCACAAATTGGCCAGGCGCTCGTTGTCTACAGGTTCAAGAACGAATGTGGTGCTGGCTTCCGCTGGAGTATTCATTCAGGCCGCGCTGTCCTGTCCGCTTGCGAGACGGCCCCTTAGAGTGTTGGTCAGAGCATCGGTGATCACGACATCTGTCATGCGCCCCACCAGCTGCTGCGGGGCCGCAAAATTGACTATGCGGTTGTTTTCCGTGCGCCCGGCCAGTTCGCTGTCGCTTTTGCGGCTGACGCTCTCGACCACCACGCGCTGGGTGGTGCCCACCATGGCTTGCGCGTAGTCGCGCGCCTGCCGGTTGAGCAATTCCTGCAGCCGCGCCAACCGCTCACTTTTTTCCTCAAGGCTGACATTGTCGGGGAACGAGGCCGCCGGCGTGCCCGGTCGGGCCGAATAGATAAAACTGAAGCTTTGATCAAACTCGAGCTCGCTGACCAGATCCAGCGTTTTTTGAAAGTCGCTTTCGGTTTCACCCGGAAAACCGACGATGAAATCCGAACTCAGCCCGATATCCGGTCGGACCTTGCGCAGACGGCGGATTTTCTGCTTGTACTCAAGAATGGTGTGGCCGCGCTTCATCAGCGACAGAATCCTGTCCGACCCCGACTGCACCGGCAAATGCAAATAATTGGCCAGCGCCGGCACCTCGGCATAGGCCTCGATGAGGCGGTCGGAGAATTCAACCGGATGAGAGGTGGTAAAGCGAATGCGCTCAATGCCCTCGATGTGGTCAATGTAGCGAATCAGCAGGGCCAGATCGGCGGTGCCGCCGCCGTGCATGGGGCCACGGTAGGCGTTGACGTTCTGTCCCAGCAGGTTGATTTCAATCACGCCCTGCTCGGCCAGCCCGGCAATTTCGGCAATCACGTCGTCCAGCGGACGGCTGACCTCTTCTCCCCGGGTATAGGGCACCACGCAGAACGAGCAGTACTTGGAGCAGCCCTCCATAATCGACACAAAGGCGCTGCCGCCCTTTCTTCCGGACGGCGGCAGGTGATCGAACTTTTCGATCTCGGGAAAGGAGATATCCACCACCGGCTGTTGCTTGCTGCGCACCTGGTCCAGCATTTTGGGCAGCCTGTGGATGGTTTGGGGCCCAAAAACCATGTCAACAAAGGGCGAACGGCTGATGATGTTCTCGCCTTCCTGGCTGGCCACGCAGCCGGCAACGCCTATAACCACATCGGGGCGCTCTTCCTTTATTGGCCGCCAGCGACCCAGCTGTGAAAAAACCTTTTCCTGGGCCTTTTCGCGAATTGAGCAGGTATTGATCAGAATAACGTCCGCTTCGGCCTCGTTGTCGGTCAGAACCATGTCGTGGGAAGCGGCCAGCGCAGCGGCCATCTTTTCCGAGTCGTACTCGTTCATCTGGCAGCCGTGCGTCTTGATGTAAAGTTTTTCGGCCATGAATCGCTCAGTCTTTCATCCAGACTATCATTCTAACGCAGCCCCGCCGGCGGTGGCGAACGCCGGCAGGCCGCTTTTAAAGCGCACCCTGCGGGTAATTCTGCAGCTCAGTTCGTAGGGAATGGTTCCAGCCAGGGCGGCCGCTTTCTCGATGGGCACCCCGCTGCCCCAAACCACGACCGGGTCACCGATGCGGGCGTCCGGGCAGTGGCCCAGGTCAATGGTGATCATGTCCATGGATACGCGCCCGGCCAGCCGGCACAGTCGGCCGCCGACCTGCACCGGCGCGCCGTCGGGCATGTGGCGCGGATAGCCGTCGCCGTAGCCGATGGAGGCCACTCCTATTGTCATTTCGCGATCGGCAGCAAAACGGGCCCCGTAGCCAATGCTTTCGCCCGCCTTCACCGTGTTGATGGCAATCAGCTCGGCCGTCAGAGCCATGGCGGGCCGCAGCCCGATATCGCGGCCGGCCTGCCCGCTCAGGGGCGAAATGCCGTACAGAACCAGGCCGGCGCGCACCCATTCAAAATGAGCCCTGGGCATGTTGATCAGGCCAGCGGAGTTGACCAGGCAGCGCTGCCCGCCAAGCGTTTGGGACAGCTGCTCAAAAACATTGAGCTGTCGGTCGTTCAGGGGATGTCCCGGCTCCTCGGCACAGGCCAGGTGCGAAACCAGGTTGATCTGCTCAACCCCCTTCACGCCCTGGAGCCGCCGATGAACCTGTGCGGCCTTTTCCGGCGCAATGCCCAGCCGGTGCATGCCGGTGTCTGTCTTCAGCCAGACCCTGCCGGCGGGAGCCCGACCATAGCGCTCGAGCACGTCCAGCTGGGATTCATGGTGCACCACCAGCTCGACGTTCAGGTCGTCGGCCACCGCCAGGTCGCCAAAGCGCGAAACGCCCTCCAGCAATACAACCGGCAGGCCGTTGCCAAGCCGTCTGATTGCCCTGGCCTCTTCCAGCGTTGCCACAGCCAGCATGTCGGCCCCCTTGAGAGCCGGCAGACACAGGTCGATTCGGTGTCCGTAGGCGTCGGCCTTGACCACAGCCATGATCTTGCTGTCGGGTGCCCTGTTGCGCACCCAGTCAAGGTTGTGCGCAACCGCCGCCGGATCAATATAGGCAATGGTGTTGCGGGCCATTGCCGGGGTCAGTCGTCCTGGCCGTAGTAGTCCGGAGTGAAATCGCGAAAGCGGACAAACTCGCCCTGAAAGGCCAGCTTGAAGCTGCCCGTGGCCCCGTTGCGGTGCTTTCCGATGATGATTTCCGCCGTGCCCTTGTGCTCGGAATCCTCGTTGTAAACCTCATCGCGGTAGATGAACAGAATCAGATCGGCATCCTGTTCAATGGCGCCGGATTCGCGCAGGTCGGCCATGCGCGGGCGTTTGTCCGGCCGCTGCTCCACCGCCCGGTTGAGCTGTGAAAGGGCAATGACCGGCACGTTTATCTCTTTTGCCAGAGCTTTAAGACTTCTGGATATCTCGCTGATTTCATTGGTTCTATTTTCCGATCTTCCGTGAACCCTCATGAGCTGGAGGTAGTCGATCATGATCAGTCCAATGTCGTGCTCGCGCTTCATGCGCCGCGCCCGGGCGCGCAAATCGGTGGGCGTCAGCGCCGGCGTCTGGTCAATAAAGATATTGGCCTCTTTAAGCAGGTTCATGGATGAGCGCAAATTGACCCAGTCCTGGCCTTCCAGCTGCCCGCTGCGCAGGCGCTCCTGGTTGATCTGCCCCAGCGATGAAAACAGCCGCATGACCAGCTGCAGATCGGACATTTCCATGGAAAAAACAGCCACCGGAACCTTGTGCCGTATGGCCGCACGCTCGGCAATGTTCATTACAAACGAGGTCTTGCCCATGGCCGGCCGGCCGGCAACGATGATCAGGTCGGAATTCTGCAGGCCCGAGGTGCGCTCGTCGAGTTCGGTAAAGCCGGTGGGCACCCCGGTCATTTTTCCATCGCCCTGCTGCAGTTCGTGAAGCAGCTCCATGGCATCGGCCATGACATCGCGCACCCTGACATATTGCGAGGTGCGCCGGCTGCCCTGCTCGGCAATGGCGTAAATACGCTGCTCGGCCTCTTCAAGCACTTCAAGGGAGCTGCGCCCAGAGGTACCCAGCGCCGTGTCGGCAATATCGGTGCCAACTGCAATCAGCTGGCGCAGAATGGACTTTTCGCGAACAATCTGAGCGTAGCCATTGATATTCGCCGGGCCGGGCGTTTCGTTGGCCAGCATGGTCAGATAGGCGCCGGAATCGACCCTGTCGAGCTTGCCGTGACGCGCGAACCATTCCGTGATGGTAATGGCGTCGAAGGGCTCGCCTTCGCTGGCCAGGTCGCTGATGGCGCGAAAAATCAGGCGGTGGTTTTCGCGGTAGAAGTCGCTCTCATCCACCTGGTCGGCCACCTGGTCCCAGGCTTCAGCCTTCAGCATCAGCGCACCCAGCAAAGACTGCTCCGCTTCGTTGGAATTGGGCGGTGTCTTGATGGTTGAAAGCGCTGAAACTTGAGCTTCTGCCATGATCAAGCGGTCTCCATTCGAAATTTGAACAGGTTGGATTTTACCGGTCAGGCCAGTATAGACCGGAACCGGATTTGGCGGCCAGTGGCGGCAGCCGGCACGTCAAGGGAGCGATTTTCAAACTGCCGCAGACAACAACGCCCGACACGCATGCAGCATGCCGGGCGCTGTTTGGGGCCTTGTTGGGTATCAGCCTTCTTCGGCGGTTACCGCAATGGCCAGTTCGGCCTGCACGTCGGCGTGCAGAATCAGTCCTATGGTGTACTCGCCGGGCTCGCGAATCGGCCCTTCGGGCATGTCGACTTCCGACCTTTCCAGCACATAGCCCATTCCGGTCAGCTTTTCGGCAATTTCGTGCGGGTTGATCGAACCGTAGAGACGGCCTTCGGGGCTGACGGGAACCTCGAACACCACTTCGCCCAGCTCGGCCAGCGCCTCCTGGCGTGCCTGTGCGGCCGCCAGGCGCTCGTCGGCCTGGCGCTGCAGCTCTTCGCGCTGAGCCTCAAACTTTTCGATGTTGGCCTTGGTGGCCGGCACAGCCTTGCCGCGCGGCAGCAGATAGTTTCGGCCGTAGCCGCGGCGCACCGTTACGGTGTCGCCCAGCTCGCCAAGGTTGTAAATGTTTTCAAGCAGAATAAGCTTCATTGTTCACCCCGGCAATCAGTGGTTGTCAGAATACGGCAGCAAAGCCAGGTAGCGTGCCCGCTTGACTGCCGTGCCCAGCTGGCGCTGGTAGCGTGCCTTGGTGCCGGTTATGCGGCTGGGAACGATTTTTCCCGTTTCGCCGATAAAATCCCTGAGCAGCTCGACATCCTTGTAGTCGACCTCCTCAATGCCTTCTACCGTAAACCGGCAAAACTTGCGTCGTCTGGTGAATCTTGCCATTACTCGTCCTCCGCCTTGGCCGGCTCAGTTTCTGTATCTGACTCGGCAGATGACCGGGCGTCATCCGCTGCCTCAACCGGTTCCTGAGCCTCTTCCGGCCGGGTTTCGTCTGAAGCATCTTCTTCGGCCGCCGCGTCAGCGTCGGCTTTGTCATCAGAAGACTGCGTGTCTTTTGCATCGTCAGTCGTGTCGGCATCGCGCTGTTGCGAGCCGCGCTGCCTTTCACGCCTTGCGCTGTCGCGCTCGTCCTTGCTTTCCTTGCGCTTGAGCATAACGGAAGGCTCGGTTTCCGCCTTGTCCTTGCGCACGACGAGGTGGCGCAAAATGGCGTCATTGAAGCGGAAAACGCCTTCCAGCTCTTCCAGGGTTGCACCGTCACACTCAATGTTGATCAGCAGATAGTGCGCCTTGTGGAGCTTGGCGATGGTGTAGGCCAGCTGCAGGCGTCCCCAGTCTTCGCTGCGATGCACCGCGCCGCCCTTCTCTTCAATCAGGCCGCGATAGCGCTCAAGCATGTTGGGCACCTGCTCACTCTGGTCCGGGTGAACCAGAAGAACAATTTCGTAATGTCTCATTGGACAATCTCCTTGTGGTTTTCGGGCCGGAATGATCGAAACCGGAATGACCGACAACAATGACCCCGGGCCCGCAAAGCCCCCGACGACAGCGGCCGCCGTGGAGCAAGGCTCTCATGCTCTACAATGAGCAAGCCGGCCATTATACGCGGATTTCACCTGCCGTGACAACTCTGGTATCTTGCAGGTTGACAGTCAGCCCCTTGGCGCTATACTTCGGCGTTGTTCCGCGACCGGCGCGGCAACCACTGCCGCCTTTATCAAGAGGCGCGCCCGGCAGGGCTTCAGGCCCCCCATTCATTGCAAAGGGAGAGCGCAGATGCTGCAAGACCATCCAATTGACCACCTGCTGACTCTTCTGACATCAAACGATGATCAGGCACTGATTTCCCAGATGGAAGAGATGGCCGTCCAGGATATTTCCGAGGCCATATCAGACGCGCCGCAGGAAGACAGACTCAGGATTTTTGAGCTGCTGCCCGCAGAGCGCCGCACCGATGCCTTCTCGTATTTCAGCCGCCCGCTGCAGCGGACCTTTATCGACGAGCTCGACCCCAACGAGGCCAAACGCATTTTGCGCGAGCTGGTGCCCGACGACCGCACCGCTTTCCTCGAAAGCCTGGACCCGCAGGATCTGGAAAATTTTCTGAAGCTGCTGGGCCCGGAAGACCTCAAGCAGTCGCTCAAGCTGCTGGGTTACCCGGAAGAATCGGTGGGCCGCCTGATGACGCCCCGCTTCGTGGCGGTGCGCCCCGACTGGTCGGTGGCGCGGGCGCTGGATCATATCCGCCATGAAGCACATCGCGGTGAAACCATCAATTTCGTGTTTGTGACCGACCACAGGGGCCAGCTGCTCGACGCGCTGCGCCTGAAAAGCTTCATCCTGGCGCGCCAGGATGCGCCCGTCAGCCAGCTGATGGACGAAGAGGTGGTTCACATACAGGCCAACGAAGACCGCGAAGCCGCTGTGCAAACCATTCAGCACTACGACATCAACACCCTGCCGGTCACCGACCGCCGGGGCGTTCTGCTGGGCATTGTCACGGTTGACGACATCATGGACGTCGCCGAGGAAGAAACCACCGAGGACTTCCACAAGCTCGGTGCCAGCCGCTATCTGAACGTGCCCATCCGGGAAGCCAGCCCGGTGTTCATGTACCGCAAGCGCATCGGCTGGCTGCTTATCCTTGTCGGCGTCAATCTTATCAGCGGCATTTCCATTGCCTACTATGAACACACCATTGAATCGGTTGTGGCGCTGGTCTTTTTTCTGCCGCTGATCATTGACAGCAGCGGCAACGCCGGCAGCCAGTCGGCAACGCTTATGGTGCGCGCCCTGTCCACCGGCGATGTGGCGCCCAGAGACTGGCTGAGAATGCTGAGCAAGGAGCTGACCGTTGCCATTCTGCTAGGCCTGACCATGGCGCTTGCAGTAGCCGGCGTGGGCGTTTGGCGCGGCTATCCCGACCTGATGGTCGAGCTTGCCTGGGTGGTTGGGCTGGCCATGTGCGCAGTCATCATCATGGGCTCCATGATTGGCGTCATGCTGCCTTTTTTGCTGCAGCGCCTGCGCATGGATCCGGCCACGGCCAGCGCACCGCTGATCACCTCGCTGGCCGACATTGGCGGAATTCTCATTTACTTTTCCATCGCCAACTCCATTCTCCAGCTTACGCCCTGAGCCCTTGCGAGCGAAAAACGGACAATTGGACTTTACCCCGAAGGCATTTACCGTTATCCTTACGCGCTTGCTGATCCGCTGCGTGTCTCATCCACGGCCTGCGGTCATCGGGTGCTACAATCTGCGGCGCCGCACAAACAATTTGCAAGGAGAGGTGGCCGAGCGGCTGAAGGCGCTCCCCTGCTAAGGGAGTATGGGGTTTAAGGCCTCATCGAGGGTTCGAATCCCTCCCTCTCCGCCATATAAAAAACCCCGCTGTTAACAGCGGGGTTTTTCTTTTTCGGTGCGATTGCTTTGTCCGCCCGATAAAGTGGCAGCAGTGCCGGAGCAGGCCTTGATCAGCCACGATCCGAATTGCCAAATACCTCCTGCAACAAGCGCTCATGAAGGCGCTGCGGCGATTCGCCCGGCCTGAACAGGCCAAGGCGCGCCGCGCAGTCGAAAAACCCCGGGGCGGGCAAACCCGGCCGCGCCTTGCTGACAACCAGCGCCGCCCGAACGGGCCGACCGGCCGCAAAATCCGCCTCGGTCAGCGCTTCCAGCAGGCGCGCAAGCCGCTGAATGCGGCGCGGCCCCGGCAGCTCCAGCCGTTCGGCCGCGTCGATATACAACAGGGTTTTGCGCTCTGCGGCCGCAGCATCAAGCAAATCTGCAAGCCTGGCTAGCTCGCTGTCCGGCTGCATTGGGGTCGCCAGAGGTCAGGCCACGTCGGTTTCAATGCCGCAGTTGTTCTTTTCAAACACCCGGTCGGCGCGGTAGCTGGAACGCACCAGCGGGCCGGAAACCACTTCTAGAAAGCCCTTGGAAAGTCCGATCTCGCGCAGCTCGGCGAATTCCGCCGGCGTAACGTAGCGTTCAACGGGCAAATGATTGATGGTGGGACGCAGATACTGCCCAAAGGTCACGATATCAACGCCAATGGCGCGCAGGTCATCCATGGTCTCAACCACCTCTTCGGTGGTTTCACCCAGGCCCAGCATCAGGCTGGTTTTGGTGTAAATGTTCGGGTTGTATTTTTTGGCGTGTTCCAGAACGCTCAGGGTCTGGTCATAGCCGGCGCGCGGATCGCGCACCGGATGCGTCAGCCGGCGCACGGTTTCCACGTTTTGGGCGTATACGTCAACGCCTGAATCAATGACCGTCTCGACATCCTCAAGACAGCCCTGAAAGTCCGGCGTCAGCGCCTCAACCCTGGTTTGCGGGTTGACCTTCTTGATCTCGCGAATGCAGGCCGCATAGTGTCCGGCGCCGCCATCCTCAAGGTCGTCGCGGTCCACGGACGTCAGCACCACGTACTTGAGATCCATTAGGCGCACCGACTGGGCCGAGTTGGCCGGCTCTTGCGGGTCCAGCCAGCCGCGCGGATTGCCCGTGTCCACCGAGCAGAAGCGGCAGGCGCGCGTGCACACGTCGCCCATCAGCATGATGGTGGCCACGCCGCTGGTCCAGCACTCCCCGATATTCGGGCACTTGGATTCTTCACATACGGTGGCCAGGCGATGCGTTCTGACGTTTTCCCTGACCTCCTCGTACTTGCCGCCGGACGGCAGCTTGGCCCTCAGCCAGAAAGGTTTGCGCCCGATGGGCACAGCCTGCGCATCAGGGCGCGCCTTCATGCCGTCACGAATGGCGGTAAACCCCTGTGGCTTCATGATTTTCTGACCGCTTTTGACCGCGATCGGAATTTGCTTGCTGTAGGACACTTGCAAAGACTCCCTGTTGGCAAAAAATATGGCTGAGACGGGACATTATCACATTGTTGCATCTGATCTGCAGCTTGTTGCGGGCGGCAATCAGACGGCAGGCGCTCCGGCTGTCAGCCGGGCCGCGCCCAGCGATCAAGGCAGGTCAACTGGACTGGCGATAGCGCCGATACAGAATATTGACCCGGCGCACGTACTCCCGCGTTTCGCTGTAGGGCGGCACACCGCCGTGACCCCGTACTGCGTTTTCACCTGCATTGTAGGCCGCCACCGTGCGGTCAAGGTCGCCGTCGAACTCTTCAAGCAGCCAGGCAAGATAGGCAACACCGGCAGTAATATTGTCAAGCGGATCAAACGCGTTGACCACGCCAAAACGGGTCTGGGTGGCCGGCATCAGCTGCATCAGCCCCTGGGCGCCGCTGTGCGATACAGCCTCGGGCTGAAACCAGGACTCGGCATGCATGACGGCGCGAATCAAAGCCGCATCAACGCCGAAAATTTCGCTGGCGGCCTGTATTTCACTGCTGTACGCAGCGGAATTGAGCGGCGTGCTCTGCCAGTCGACCCCCTTGCGGCAGGTGCCATAGCAGCCAACCCTCTTGATCTGATAGCTGCCGCTGGTCGGCTTGCGGTCGGTATAAACCGTTACGCCGTTTTCGTCCACGTAGGTGTAAATCTCCGCGCCGGCCTGCAGGGCCACCCCGCAAAGCAGCGCGATCAGAAAGCAGAACTTGAATCCCTTCATTTGCTATCCCTTGGCAACCCGGTCAAATTGTTCAGCCCCAAGCCGGCCCAGCCATTGGCACTCAGTTCAAAATACCCGACCGCAGCCCCGTTTTCCAGCCGCGGCAGCTTTCCTGGCGGCCAAAGCGTCGGCTACCGGGACACGGCGCAACTGCCGCCCCTGGCCAGATACCCCTGGTGATAGTCCTCGGCCGGCCAGAAAGGGGCAGCCTGCTCCACCGCTGTCGCCACAGGACGGTCGTGGCGCCCGCTGGCTTCCAGAGCGGCCACTGCCTGTGCAGCCGCTTTTTCCTGCGCCTGATCGTGGACAAAAACCACCGAGCGGTACTGCCAGCCGATGTCGGCGCCCTGGCGGTTGACCTGGGTGGGGTCGTGAAGCTCAAAAAACGCCTTGAGCAGCGCCTGGTACGAAAGCGCTGCGGGATCAAATTTCACCTGGCAGACTTCGACATGGCCGGTTGTGCCGGTACACACCTGCTCGTAGGTTGGGTTTTCGGTGTGGCCGCCCATATACCCGACCTGCGTTGCAGTCACGCCGTCCATGTTTCTGAAAAACTCTTCAACGCCCCAAAAACAGCCACCGCCAAATGTTGCAGTTTCAGTCATCAGCGTCACTCCGGCCCGATCAGGGCAGTAAAAGCACTGCCGCCAATAATAACTGATCAGCTGCGCATGCCGGCGCAAATCGGCGCTGCTGGCCCTGGCGCAGAAAGTGTGGAATCATGCCGCGCATGAACAAAAACACTTTTCTCTGGTTCGACTTCGAAACGTTTGGCGCCGACCCGCGCCGCGACCGCCCGTCGCAGTTTGCCGCCCGGCGCACAGACCTCGACCTCAGGCCCGTGGGCGATGCCGAATACATTTACTGTCGCCCGGCCAGCGATGTGCTGCCCCATCCGGTTGCCTGCCTGATCACCGGAATCACCCCGCAAATGGCGCTTGAGCGTGGAATACCGGAAAACGAGTTTGCCCGGAAAATCTACGAACTGATGAGTCGGCCCGGCACCTGCAGCGTCGGGTTCAACAACTTTCATTTTGACGATGAAATCGTTCGCCACCTGTTCTGGCGAAATTTCATCGACCCCTACGAGCGTGAGTGGGCCAACGGCAACAGCCGCTTTGACCTGATTGATGTTTTGCGCATGGCGCGCGCGCTGCGCCCGCAGGGCATCAACTGGCCTGATCACGACGATGGACGGCCCAGCTTTCGGCTGGAAGACCTGGCTGCGGCCAACAATCTTGACGTCAGCCGGGCCCATGACGCGCTGGCCGACGTGGACAACACCATTGCCCTGGCCGCCCTGCTCAGACAAAACCAGCCAAGGCTGTGGCGCTGGGCCCTGCAGCTGCGAGACCGCAATGAAGCAAACCGTCTGCTGTCGGCAAACAGAATTTTGCTGCATGCCTCATCGCGCTTCCCGGCCCTGCCCGGCTGCGGCGTGGCCCCGGTGCTGCCCCTGTGCCCTCACCCCAACTACAACACCCAGTGGCTGGTGTGGAATCTCAATATCGATCCAAATGATTTCGTCGACCTTGATGCCGAACAGCTGGCCGATCGCTACTGGACGCCCGCAGACAGCCTGCCGGAGGGTGTTTCAAGAGTGCCCGTCAAGCTGGTGCGCAGCAACCGCTGCCCCATGCTGGCGCCTGTCAATGTTCTGGACAGCCGGCGGGCACCCGACCTGGGCATAGAGCTTGACCGGCTTGAATCGCGGGCAGACACCCTGCGCCGCCACCCCGAATTCGTGCGTCGGCTGGCGCAGCTGTTCGACAGCGCCAGCACCGATTTCGGCAGCACAGACCCTGAAATCGATCTGTACGCGGGCTTCCCTCCCAACAGCGACAAAATCGTGATGCGGCGCATTCATGCCAGCGATCCCGACCAGCTGGCAGCGCTGTCCCGCCCGTTCAAGGACGAAAGGCTCAACGAGATCCTGCTGCGCTACCGCGCCAGGCTGTGGCCCGACAGCCTGAATGAGCAGGAGCGCAGGGAATGGGAAAGCTACCGCCGGCGGCGCCTGGTTGACGACCCCGACCTGGCCGTCATCCGCCTGCCTGAATACACCCGGCTGGTTTCAGAGCTGATGCAGGAACGGCCCGGGCAGGCGAATATTTTGGAGCAGCTGGCGCGCTGGCCGGCCGAGCTGGGGCTGACCCAGGCCTGAAACCGCGCCTCCAAAACGAATAATCAATAACTTGCGGGCTGTTTGTAAGCCTTCATCTTCAGTTGTTATGCACAAGGCCTTGATTCAACCCTTGACGCAAATTTTACGTAAAAAACTTTGCCTTCAGCCCGCGCAGAAACATTGTAACCTGTTGTTTTTGCATGAATACTGCAATTATGGGCATTTATTGTTCATAACGCCCAACAGCCAGACAGCTATTGGCCCGCGCAAAGTTACCCACAAACTTATCCACAGGAATTGTGGATAACATCAGCTGAACCCTTCAAGCCTCTGTTTCAGGCGCGCTTTTCAGGCACTTCAGGCGCTCATTGCATGTTCAAGCAAGGAAAGCTGCGGCTGCACTGACGGCGCTTTTTGACTGCGCTGCACGGCCCGGCGCAAAAGCCGGTCGCTTCGGGGCGAAACAAACTCCACCGCGCTGCCGTCTTCAAAGTGCAGCATCATGACCACCGGCGGCTCGCCCGGCCGTCCGGGGCGGGCAATAACCCCGCTGATGGTCTTGCCTAAAATTTCATTGGGCAGTTCGCGACTGCTGACCCGGCTGTTCATCCTTGTTTCCTCTTGCTGAAAGACTGCAGGGCCTATCTGAACACGCGCTCTTCTCAAAACATGAGAAAGCGGAATTCCTTGCCTCCAGCGGGCCGATGGACTACACGAACAGTCCGCATACTGCCGATTTCAGAAACAGGCACAAACGGCAAACAATACGCTCAACGCCGGCAGGCTTCCGGCGGATATCGCAACTAAAACCTGGTAGCAAAGCAAGGAGAAATACAGTGATAAGAACCATCATCATGGCTCTCGTACTGGCCTTTGGCCTTTCCCAGGCCGCATTTGCAGACACGGCAAAGGTGAATATCAACACCGCCACCGCCGAACAGCTGGCCGAGGTTCTCAGCGGCATTGGTCAGGCCAAGGCCGAAGCGATTGTCGAATATCGCAACCAAAACGGCGCTTTTGAGCATATCGACGAGCTGGTCAACGTCAAGGGCATAGGCCTGCGCACCGTGGACCGCAACAGAGACCGCATTGAGCTGGGCCCTGAAGACTAGCGGCCAACAACAGCTCAGCCGCAACCGGGCCGCCTCGCGCTGCGGGGCGGCCCTGTATTCAGCAAAAAAGAAAGCCTGCGCCGGCGCCTATTCCAGCGGCAGCCTCGACATGAACGCATGCGCCAGGGTCGAGCGGTCCGTGTGCTCAAGCTCCCCGCCCAGCGGCACGCCCTGGGCCAGCCGCGAAGTCCTAATACCGCGTTCCCTGGCCATTTCCCCAAGATAGTGGGCCGTTGCCTCGCCCTCAACCGTGGTGTTGGTGGCAATAATGATCTCGGCCACGCCTTCGCTGTCCAGGCGACGCGCGAGCAAATCCAGCCCCAGATCATCCGGGCCAATGCCGTCGAGCGGTGACAGCCTGCCCATCAGAACAAAATAACGCCCTGCAAACGACGTGGCCGACTCTATGGCCAGCACATCTGCCGGGCTTTCCACAATGCACAGCACCTCGCTGCTGCGCTGCGGGCTGACGCAAATGCGGCACTCATCGTCGCTGGTAAAGTTGCGACAGCGGCGGCAGCGGTGAATGTCGCGCATGGCAACCGCCAGCGCGCCGGCCAGCCGCTCCCCGCCAGCCCTATCGCGCTCCAAAAGCGTCAGCGCCATGCGCTGCGCGGTTCTGGCGCCCACGCCGGGCAGGCAGCGCAAGGCGTCAAGCAGCTCGTCAAAAGGATCGTCAACGGGACTGCCAAAAGAGTCAGCGCCACTCATTGCCGCGCCTCAAAACCCGAACCCCGGCGGCATGGGCAGCCCACCCGTCAGTCCGGCCATGCGTTCGGCCGTCTTTTCCCTGACGCGGGCCACTGCATCGTTCACCGCCGCGGCCACCAGGTCTTCAACCATTTCAATGTCATCGGCAACATCCGGATCAACCTTGACGCGGCGCACCTCGTGGCGACCGTTCATGGTAACCGTGACCAGACCGCCGCCCGCCTCGCCACTAACCTCCAGATCGGCCAGCTCTTCCTGGGCCTTCTTGAGATTTTCCTGCATTTTTTGTGCCTGCTGCATCAGCTGGGCAATATTGCCTTTCATTTCTAGTGGCTCCGTGTGTTGTTGGGGCGAATGGATTCCCGCACTATTTCAGCATCAAACTGTTCTGACAGCTGCCGAACAAAAGGATCCTCATCAATGGCCTTTTCTGCATCGGCCCTGCTTTTGTCCTGCTGCTGCTGTTCGAGCACCGCCGGCGTAGGCCGCTCAAGGGAATCCACGGCCTTGTGCACAACCCTTGCCGGCTGGCCAAACCAGGTGCCCAGCGCTTCCTGCAGCTCATTCCAAAAGCGCTGGCTGGTAAACACCATGTCGTCGCGCTCGATCTTGAATTCAACCCTGTTCCCGTCAACGCTGCCAATCGCGAGCGAGGCCGCAATGCTGCGAAACGACTCGCTCAGCGGCAAGCGCGCCAGCACTTCGGGCCAGTTATCCATGGACAGCGCCGGCCGGCCGGCAGCCTGTGGCCGGCTGTCGGAAGCCTGCCTTCCGTCCACAGCGGCAGCGGCACCTGTCGCCTGTTCGCTGCGCGGCGCCACAGCGCCGTGTTGCTGGCTGGCAGCCTGCGGCTGTTTCTGCTTCTCCGCCCCGCCCGCAGAGGCTGGCTGAAAGGCAAACATGCGCAAAATCGTCATTTCGCAGCCGCTGCGCTCCGAGGGCGCCAGGGGCAAATCGCGCCGCCCGGCAATGGCAATCTGGTACCACAGCTGCAGATC
>DATGSU010000178.1:0-3456 GCA_035302305.1 Wenzhouxiangella sp.
CAACCAGGCCAATCCCGCCTATCACCGCCAGACCACGGCAGCCGAGGTGATGGCCGATTTCGCCGGCCGCCGGCTGGATTATTTTGTCAGCGGCTGGGGCACGGGCGGCACGCTGACCGGCGTGGGCGAGGTGCTCAAGACCGGCCGCCCCAATGTGCAGATCATCGGTGCCGAGCCGGCTTCGGCCTCATTGCTGGGCGGCCAGCCCTTCGAGCCGCACAAGATCCAGGGCTGGACGCCGGACTTTCTGCCCGAAGTGCTCAATGGCGAGGTGGTGGACAGGCTGGTGACGGTGGGCGATGAGGAAGCCCGCGACACCACCCTGGCGCTGGCGCGCAGCGAGGGGATATTTGCCGGCCTGTCGTCGGGCGCCACGCTGGCCGCTGCGCTCAAGGTGGCCAAAGACGCGCCGCGCGGCTCGGTGCTGCTGGCCATGCTGCCAGACACGGGCGAGCGCTATCTGTCGACTTTCTTGTTTGACGACATCAGCGTGGAATCGGACCAGATTGAATAAGTCCGGCTGAACAATAGGGGTAAACGCGGGTGCCGGGCGGCGCACGCCTGCCCGGCAGTTCCGCTGCCTGAATTCGATCGCGGCCGGCAGCCTAGTCGGCCGATCCGCAAAAAATTCCGTACAGGGTTTCGATGACCGCCTGGGCCGGCCCGGGCGGCAGTGAGTACCACACGTTTTGCGCCTCGCGGCGGGTGGCCACCAGATCCTGCTTGCGCAGGCGCGCCAGGTGCTGTGAAAGCGCCGACTGGCTCAGGTCGGGCAGCTGCTCGTTGATTTGACTGACGGTCAGCTCCTGCTCCACAAGCATGCACAGAATGCGCAGACGCTGGGCATTGGCCAGCGCGCTCAGCAGCTTTGCGGCTTCTCCGGACTGCGCCTTCATGGCGTTCAGGTCCACTTGCGGACTGGATTTCCAGTTTTCAAAAGTTTCATTCATGGTTCATCAATTGTAACGCTTGCAGCTTGACTTTGATACGTCAGCTAATTAAGATATCGCTACATTAGCAAATACAAATATTAATCACAAGCCGCTGCAGCGCTGCCTCCGCAGCCAGGCAGCGGCCGATGTCTGGAGGATGCAAGCAATGAATATCGACAGGGTCGTCATGCTTTTTGCCGGTTTCATGGTCGCTCTGAGCCTGGTGCTGGCCTGGTATTTCTCTCCCTGGTGGCAGCTGCTGGCGCTGTTTGTGGCGCTCAACCTCATGCAGGCTTCCGTCACCGGGTTTTGTCCTCTGGCGCGCATTCTACGCCGTTTGGGCATCAAGCCGGGCGCGGCGTTTGGCTGAAAGGACGGAATGCTGACAATGAAGTTTTTGCCTGGTTTCCGCAGCTGGCTTGCCCTGCCCGCCGTGCTGGCCGTGCTCCTGCTCGCAGCCTGTTCGGACAACGAACAGTCCGACAGGGCGCTGCCGGCGCGGCCGGCGCTTGAAACCGTGACGCTGGAAGCCGTTGCCACCGCGCGCGAGCAGGTATGGGACGGGGTGGTTGAAGCGATTGAGCACACCACCCTGGCCGCCCAGACCAGTGCGCGGGTGGATGCCATGCTGGTGGATGTGGGTGATCGGGTGAAAAAGGGCGATGTGCTCATGCGCCTGACCGACATTGAGCAGCGTTCGGGCCAGCGTTCGGCGCAGGCCGGCGTCGAGGCCGCCCGGGCCGAGCACAGCGATGCCGCAGCGGAGTTTGAGCGGACCGAAAAAATGTATGAGCGCGGCCTGACCCCAAGCGCCAGCCTGGACGCGGCCAGCGCACGCTTCAACGCGGCTGTGGCCATGCTGGCAGCGGCCGAAGCGGCGCTGGAAAGCGCCGGGCAGCAGGCCGAATACACCACGGTGACGGCCCCCTTTGACGGCGTGATCACCGAGCGTTTTGTGGAGCCGGGCCAGGCCGTGCAGTCGGGGCCGCCGGCGCCACAGCCCCTGCTTGCCATGCTGGCGCCCGATGCCCTGCGGGTTGAGGTAACGGTTCCGCAAAGCGCGGCCGGAGCCATTCGCCGGTCCGGGCGGGCGGTGGTATTTGACCGCGACGGCCGGCGCATTGAAGCCGCTGCCCTGACCGTGTTCCCCAGGGGCGATGCGCAAACGCACAGCTTTCGCGTGCGGGTGGCGCTGCCCGAAGGAGTGGAGGACCTTTATCCGGGCATGACCGTCAAGGTCGGGTTTGAAATGAAGCAGGAGCGCCGGCTGATGGTGCCGGAAAGCGCCGTGATGCGGCGCGGCGAGCTGTCGGGCGTGTACGTCATGAACGACGACGGCACGCTGCTGCTGCGCCAGATTCGGCGCGGCCGCACCAGCGGCGGCGAGATGGAAGTGCTCGCTGGTTTGAGAGAGCACGACCGCGTGGTTCTGGACCCGGTGGCCGCCGCCGCTCATCTGGCCGCGCATCATCAAAGCAACACAAAAAGGCGGTAATTGACAATGAGTGAAAAACAGCCCCGGCTGGGCCTGTCGGGCCGGGTTGCCCGCGCCTTTCAGGAACATCCGCTCACGCCCATACTGGCGCTGGCCGGCATTCTGCTCGGCCTGACGGCGGTGCTGATCACCCCGCGCGAGGAAGAACCGCAGATTGATGTCACCATGGCCAATGTCATGGTGCCCTTTCCGGGTGCCGGGGCGCAGGATGTGGCCAGCCTGGTAACCTCGCCGCTGGAGCAGGTGCTGGGCGGCATCGACGGCGTCAAGCACGTCTATTCCGTAAGCCAGCCTGGCATGGCGGTGCTGACGGTGGAATACAGGGTGGGCGTCAAGCGCCAGACCGCTCTGGTGAGGCTGTACAACCAGGTGTTTCAGAACCGCGATCTGTGGCCGCCGGGGCTGGGTGTGGGCGAGCCCATGATCCGGGCCATGGGCATAGATGATGTTCCCGTGCTGACGCTGGCCCTGTGGACCGATGACGAGCAGCGCGGGCCGGTGGAACTGCTTGAAGTGGCGCACACGCTCGAGGCCGAGCTCAAGCAGGTGCAGGGCACCCGCGACGTGTACACGGTCGGCGGCCCCGATCGGGCCGTGGTGGTGGAGCTGGATGCCGCCCGCCTGGCGGCCCACGGGCTGACCATGGACGACGTTGCCGGGTCGCTGGCTGCGGCCAATACGGTGCTGCAGGCCGGCCGGCGGGTGGCCGATGACCGCAGCCGGCCGGTAACTGCCGGCGCTTTTCTTGTCGGCGCGCGCGACGTGGCCGAACTGGTGATCGGGCTGCACGACGGCGAGCCGGTGTTTCTTGCCGATGTGGCCACCGTCAGCCACGGCGCCGACGTGCTCGAAAGCCATGTCTGGCACGGCAGCCCGCCCGGGCGCGCGGGCCCGGCCACCGGCATGGCGCCGGCCGTGAGCCTGGCGGTAACCAAACTGTCGGGCACCAACGCGGCTGATATCACCCGCGCCGTGCGCCAGCGCCTGGAGCAGCTGCAGGGCGTGGCCATTCCCGACGGCGTGAATGTG
>DATGSU010000179.1:0-3142 GCA_035302305.1 Wenzhouxiangella sp.
TGGTTCGCAAACGGTCGATCAGTCGCTTTCGGGTGCGCTCCGAAGTCATTCCTATCCCTGCCTGCCCCTTCAAACGGCTCATTCCCACGTCTGTTTTCAATCCCTGTTGAGTTCCTGGATCCACTGGCTGACCCCGTCCAGTGCCTGGTAACGCGTCAGATCCACATGAATCGGCGTGACCGATACATAGCGGTTTCTGATGGCGTGAAAGTCTGTTCCCGGCCCGTTGTCCTGCTCGCTGCCGGCCGGCCCTATCCAGAAAAACGGCCGGCGGCGCGGGTCCTCAACCCGAATCACGTCCTCGGACCTGTGGCGGTGGCCCAGCCGCGTGCTTTCAAAGCCGCGCACCTTTTCCCAGGGAACATCGGGCACGTTGACGTTCAGAATGGTATCGGCCGGCAGCGGGCGCCTTTGCAGCCGGTCCATAAGGATATGCGCCGCCCGGGCAGCGGTTTCATAATGCGTGGGCGCATCGGCGTCGCTGGCATACACCAGCGACACCGCCATGGCGGGCAGGCCCAGAAAGCGCCCTTCCATGGCCGCCGCCACGGTGCCGGAATACAGCACATCATCGCCCAGGTTGCCGCCGGCATTGATGCCCGAAACCACCATGTCGGGCTCATCTCCAAGCAGGCCGGTAATGGCAATATGAACGCAATCGGTGGGCGTTCCGTAAACCTTGAACACCCGATCACGCTGCTTTTCAACCCGAATGGGCCTGTCGAGGGTCAGTGAATTGCTGGCGCCCGAGCGGTCCCGGTCCGGCGCAACCACCGTTACGCGGTCACACTGCTGCGCCAGACGTTCGGACAAAAGCCTGATACCGGGCGCGTCCAGCCCGTCATCGTTGGAAACGAGAATATGCATGCTTGAAGCGGTACCCTAAATGTTCAACTATAAAGGAAGCGCGGCCAGATTGTATGCCCTGCGCAAACGTATTGGAGACCTGATTGCAAGGACGGGCCATGAAAGACGACAGTGACCGCCATCTTTTTCGCTCTGCAGTGGGCGCCGTGCGCAGAGTTCGCAGCGAACGCGACCATTCCCGCCCGCGGCCGCCCCGTCCCGAAGCTGCGCAGACCCGGCGCAGCGAGGCCGAAGTCATGGAAACCCTGGCTCACGGACCGCTGGACTTTTCTGATGTTGAAACCGGAGAGGAAATCAGCCATGTGCACCCCGGCCTGCAAAAGCGCATTCTGAAACAGCTGCGCCGCGGCCGCTGGCGCGTGCAGGACGAGCTGGACCTGCACCAGATGAACATCAGCGCGGCCTCTGCCTCCATCAAGCACTTTCTGGAAGATGCCGAACGCCGGCACGTGCGCTGCGTGCGCATCGTTCACGGCAAGGGCCTGCGCTCGGGCCCTGCCGGCCCCCGGCTCAAGCGCATGTGTGCGCGCCTGCTCAGCCGCCACGATCGCGTGGCCGCCTTCACGTCGGCGCCACCCAACGACGGCGGCACCGGTGCGGTCTATGTTCTGTTGCGAGCGCGCCGATGACGGGTCTGGAAAGCGGGCTGGGTGCCCTGCTTGTCCTGGCAATGGCTGTTGTGGTGTGGCTGTCGGCGGTCAATGCCCGCGAACAGGCCTACCGCGCGGCGCGGGAGTTCTGCCAGCGCCAGGAATGGCAGCTGCTCGACCAGACGGTTGCGCTGCGGTCATTGTGGCCGACGCGCACCCGTCACGGCCTGCGCCTGAAAAGACGCTATCGCTTTGAATTCAGCCTGGAAGGAACCGGGCGGCGGCGCGGCGGCCTGACCATGGTCGACCGGAAACTTGTGCGCATCTGGGGCGAACTTGAGGACGGCAGCCGCCTGATTGAGCCCCGCTGAACGACCAGCCGCAGCGCGTGCGGCCAGTCGTTCCTGCGCTGCTACTTGACCACCCTCAGGTGAGGCCGCGGCTTGCCGGAGCCACCATTGTCGTCGGGCTTTTCCGAACCAGGGCCGGCTTCCGGCGCCTGACCCTGATGACTCTGGTCATCTTCATCGGCAAACATCATGCCGCGGCCATTTTCACGCGCATACACGGCCATGACCGCCGGCATGGGGATGGTAATCGCCTGCGACACCCCGCCAAAGCGGGCCACGAAGGTTACCAGCTCGTTGTCGATGATCAAATCGCGCACGGCGGTTGGCGATATGTTGAGCACCACGCGCCCGTCCCGAATGCTGGAGGGCGGAACCTGCAGGCCGGGATGCCCGGCATCAACGAGCAAATGCGGCGTCAGGCCGCTGTCTATAATCCACTCGTTGACCCCGCGCAGCAGGTAGGGGCGGCTTGAAAGCATGTCCGGCACCTAGCTTTCCCTGATCAGGCGTTCCGCTTCGGTCAGGCTGCGCTTGAATGAATCCAGGGCAAACAGGTCCTGCATGTAGCGGAACGTGTTGGGAATGTCCTTGGCCGTCAGCTTGATGTCGTAGGCCGGCAGGCGCCACAGCAGCGGGGCAACAACGCAATCGGCCAGCGTCAGCTCCTCGCTGAGCAAGTAGGGCTGCAGCCCGAACAGCTCGTCGGAGCTGATCAGGCTTTCATTCAGTTCCTTCTTTGCCGTGGCCACCTTTTTCTTGCCGGTGGACGTTTCAATGATGCGCGCCGGTTCTATCCAGTCACGCTGAACGCGATACATGATCTGGCGCAGATAGGCCCGCGAAAGCGGATCTATGGGCATCAGGGGCGGGTGCGGATAACGCTCGTCAAGATACTCGGTTACCACCCAGGTCCCGTAAAGCTTCAGATCCTTGTCAACGAGCGTCGGGGTTTCGCTGTATGGGTTGAGTTCAGCCAAATCGGCAGAAGCTGCCCTGTCCTGCTCAACGTGAATGATTTCCACGTTGATCCCCTTTTCAGCCAGCACAAAACGGACGCGGTGACAGTCCAGGCAGTTTTCTGACGAATACAAAGCCATCATGAATGCGTTACTCCATTGATTGCCAAAGTTGTAAAGAGTCTGATACGACCTTGCACAATCACTGTTTCACGTCCTTCCAATAATCCTTGTACAACAGCCAGGACAGGAATGTGAATACCGCCAGAACCAGCAAAACCCAGATTCCCAGACTCTTGCGCTTAAGAATGCTGGGTTCGGAGGCGTAATGCATGAAAGCCGCCAGGTCACGAACCATGCTGTCGTATTCAACCGGCTC
>DATGSU010000180.1:0-7690 GCA_035302305.1 Wenzhouxiangella sp.
TCCCTATTACGACCCGCGCGTGATCTATACCCGCTGGCGCTGGGCCAGCTATCCGCCGTATTACTGGCACAGGCCGTCCGGCTTCAGCGTTGGCATGCACTTTTACTGGGGGCCGGCCTATTACGTGCGCCCGAGCTTTTACTTCAGCTCGTTCCACTGGGCCACGCGCCGCGTGGTGGTGGTCAATCATCATCATTACTACGGCCAAAGGCGCTTTACCTCGGCTCGCCAAGTGGCCCGTTTCAGTGACGCCAGGCACTGGCGCCATGATCCGGTGCACAGGCGCGGTGTGAGCTATCGCTCAACGGTGCCGAAATCCAGGCTGGTTGAAAACAGAAGCCCGGCGCTTGCCACACAGTCGGCACCGGGGGCGCGCAGCAGCATTGCCAGCAGCCGCTCCAGCCGTGCAGTGGCGCGTTCCGACCAGCGCCAGTGGGCGTCCGAACGCCGCTCCAGCCTGGACGTGAGTGACAGCAGTCGGGCAGCGGCCCGGGCCTCGTCGCGTACCGAGCGCGTGTCCAGCCTGCGCAACAGCGACCAGACGCGGTCTTCCGCAGCCGCTTCGCGCAGCAGTGCACGCAGCGCAGCGTCCGGATCTTCCGGGCGCACCATTACGGGCACGGCGCCGCAGCGCAGCTCATCGGCGCAAAGCAGGAGCAGAAATGATTCTGCCGCCACCCGCAGCAGTTCGGGTTCTGCGGCACGTTCCCGCAGCAACAGTGCCGATGTTCAGAGAGCATTGTCGAGTTCGCGCTCGGCAACGCGCTCTGCCGGCAGCTCCGGCACAGGCGCTGCAGCGCCGGCGCGCTCACCGTCTGCTTCAACCCGCAGCGGTCAGTCATCACCGTCGTCCTCGTCATCGGTTGCGGTGCCGCGCAGTTTGACGCCTTCAACAACCACCGGTTCTTCGTCCGCAGGTTCGCGATCGGCGGCTCCGGCCAGCAGAAGCCGCAGCGTTGCCCCGTCTTCGCGACCGGCGGCGCCGGCCACCCGCTCGGCGCCTTCTGCCCCTGCGCGCAGCAGCAGCTCGTCGACGTCACGGCCTGCGGCTGCAGCCCGCAGCAGTGCACCACCGAGCCGCAGCAGCGCTGCGCCGTCACGCTCGAGCAGCCGTTCGGCGGCGTCATCCTCCTCCAGCAGCCGCAGCAGTGCCGGCTCACGCACGCGTACGCGCGATCGCTAGTTTGCCTGGTAATTTGGCAGCACAAAAAAGCCCCGATCCAATGATCGGGGCTTTTTGATTCTGAAGCCGAAAAATTCGGCGTGGTCCGGCCCGGTCAGCTGCAGGTGTAGCCGTCGGGACGCGACAGTCGTTCGGTTCGGATGCGGCCCTTGCCGTAGCCGGGCAGATCGTAGCTGAAACGACCCCGGTTGCAGTCCTTGAAGCTGATGGTGATGCTGCCGTAGTCCTCAAAGTCCGATTCGGGCGGCTGCTGGAAATCAACGCCTTCTTCCTGTCCGGAATGGCTGATGAGGTTGACTTTGACTTCACTGTCGCCGTAGTCGAATGATTCGGTGCCGGTCAGCCAGAACTGGGTTTCGGTGTCGAAGTCGTACCAGTAAACGGTGATCAGCGGGCCATTGCCGCCGGCATCTTCGCCAATTTCCAGATTGAAGCCCACGCCGGCGTTGTCGGGGTCGTACCAGGAGCCGCTGTGGTCGGGCATGATGGGGGATTTGTCGGCGGTTTGCACGGCGCGTCTGATCAGTGGAGGGCGATAGGGGCTGTCGCCAGCTGTGACTCCAATCTGCCTGATGTCGTTGACGGTGGAGTTGCCGCGCACCACCTCGCCGAACACGGCGTGTACGCCATCCAAATGCTCATTATGATCAAGATTGATGAAAAACTGGGTCATGGCCGAGTCTGAGGATTGCCCAAGCGCCATTGCAATTGTGCCCTTCTCGTTGAGCAGGCCGTTGGATGCCTCGTTTTTGATGGGGTCATGATCAGGCGTTCTGTACTTGCCGTTTGAATCATAGCCGCCGGCCTGAATGACAAAATGACTGACGACACGGTGAAAGATCAGGCCGTCGTAAAACCCTTCATTTACATAGGCCAGAAAGTTTTCGACGGTGATGGGGGCCTTGTCGGGGTAAAGCTCGACGATGATGGGCCCGAAGTCGGTGTCCAGCCAGACGTGAGGATTGTCGTTGGCTTGCGCAGGGGCCACAAAGGGCAGCAGCAGAAAAAGTAGTACAGCCAGTTTTTTCATGATTTGCATATCGTGTTTTTCGGGCACCACAGTTTACGCCAAAGCCGGGCCGGCGGGCCATTGAACCAAAGTTTTCCTGACCCGGGGCTGTTTTTTGAGTACCCTAAAAGACTTGTCAACCGGACCATGAACAGGACGAAAGCATGAGCACTCCCATGTGGCAGCCGTCGGCACAGCGCCGCGAACAGGCCAATGCAACCCGCTTTATCAGCCGGCTCCAGGCCAGCCAGGCGCCAGGCGTCAGGGACTGGAACAGTCTTTATGGCTGGTCGATAGAGCAGCCGCAGGCGTTCTGGGAGTTTTTGTGGGCGTTTTTTGATGTCGTGGGCGAGCGCGGCAGCGCAACGACCGAAAACTGGCCGGCCATGCCGGGCACGCGCTGGTTTCCCGAAGCGCGCCTGAATTTTGCCGAAAACCTGTTGCGCTATCGTGACGATCAGACAGCCATGATATTTGCCGGCGAGCGCGGCGTGGAACAGCGCATCAGCTATGCCGAGCTGTATATCCAGGTGGCGCGGGTGGCGCACGCGCTGCGCGCAATGGGCGTGGAGAAGGGCGACCGGGTGGCCGGCTACTTGCCCAACCTGCCCGAAACCGTGATTGCCATGCTGGCGGCGACCTCCATTGGCGCCGTGTGGTCGAGCTGCTCGCCGGATTTTGGTGTGCAGGGCGTGATGGACCGCTTTGGCCAGATTGAGCCGAAGGTACTGTTTGCCGCCGCCGCCTATCGCTACAACGGCAAGATATTCGACTGCCTGGAGCGCATTGCCGAGCTCAGGAACAGAATGCCGTCCATCGAACAGGTGGTGATTACGGGCTATGAGGACGCCGATCCGGACCTTTCCGGCATTGATGGCGCGCTGATGTGGGCCGACTTTGCCGACAATGACGCCACCGAAGTGACGTTTGCACGGCTGCTGTTCGACCATCCCGTCTATATTCTGTATTCGTCGGGCACCACCGGCGTGCCCAAGTGCATCGTCCACGGCGCCGGCGGAACCCTGCTGCAGCATCTCAAGGAGCTGGCGCTGCACACCGACGTCAAGCGCGATGACCGGCTGTTCTATTTCACCACCTGCGGGTGGATGATGTGGAACTGGCTGGCGTCGGGGCTGGCGTTGGGCACCACCCTGGTTCTGTACGACGGCTCGCCTTTTTACAACGACGGTCGGGTGCTGTGGGACTTGGCCGATGAGGTGGATATGACGGTGCTGGGCACCAGCGCCAAATGGATCGCCGCTTGCGAAAAGGCCGGCCTGGTACCGAAGGAATCTCATCGCCTGGACAGCCTCAAGGCCATTCTTTCCACCGGCTCGCCGCTGCTGCCGGAGTCGTTTGACTATGTGTTTCGCGACATCAGGGAGGATGTTCAGCTCAGCTCGATTTCGGGCGGTACCGACATCGTGTCGTGCTTTGCGCTGGGCAGTCCGCTGCTGCCGGTTTATCGCGAGCAGCTGCAGTGCAGGGGGCTGGGTCTGAAGGTTGAAATCCGCAACGATGACGGCCGCGTGGTCGAGGATGAAACCGGAGAACTGACCTGCTCGCTGCCGTTTCCGTGCATGCCGGTCAAGTTCTGGAATGATGACGGCGGCAGGAATTACCACCAGGCATATTTTGACAAGTTCGAGGGCGTGTGGGCGCACGGGGATTTTGCCCGGGTTACGCCCGAGGGCGGGGTCATCATTTATGGTCGTTCGGACGCCACCCTCAACCCCGGTGGCGTGCGCATTGGCACGGCCGAAATCTACCGGCAGGTGCAAAAGGTTGACGAGGTGCTTGAGTCCATTTGCATTGGGCAAAGCTGGGAGGGCGATGTGCGCGTGGTGCTTTTTGTGCGCCTGCGCGATGGCGTGGTTCTCGATGATGATCTCAAGGCCAGGATACGTTCAACCATTCGCGCCAACGCAACTCCGCGCCACGTGCCCGCCAAAATAGTGGCGGTGGCCGATATTCCGCGCACGGTGTCGGGCAAGATTGTCGAGCTTGCGGTGCGCAACGTGGTCGAGGGCCGGCCAGTCCGGAACGTGTCGGCGCTGGCCAACCCCGAAGCGCTGGAGCACTATCGCGATCTTGCCGAGCTGCAATCCTGAAACGGGCGTCAGGCTGAAGCCTGTTGAATGACTTGCTGAATGAACCGGCTGAAAATGTTCTTGATGTCGGCCAGGGCGCCTTCCAGCCGGTGATCGCTGTCGACCAGGTGCAGGGCCGCACGGCTGGCGCTGGCGTGTTTCAGGCTGTTTTGCCAGGGGATGATGTCGTCATTCCAGCCGTGAATAATGCTGACATGGTTGCATTTGGGCCGGTAGTTGTCGGGCACGGAGCCGCCGTATTTCGTGTTTTCAAGAAACAGCGCCGGGGCCATCAGAAACAGGCCGCTTGCCGGCAGCTTTTCAGCGGCGGTCATGGACACCCAGCCGCCCATGGATGAGCCGACCAGAACTGGCGCTGAAGGCAGTTCACCAATGGTTTTTACCAGCCGTTCGGCACGTCCGACCGGATCATCCTTCAGGTCGCGGTAGTCTATGGCCAGGGTTTTGAAGCCCGCCTTTTCGGCCATGGGCGCAAGCGCCTGGATTTTGGAACTTTGCGGACTGGACAGATGCCCGTGACTGAAAATAACCGTGGTTGTCATCGTGAGTATTTGTTGTTTGTTCCGGGCCAATATCGTACCTCAACACCTGCCTGGCGGTATAAGCCGGCGTCTTTGTGGAGTAGAATTGACCAATGCTGATTGTTGCCGTTGTTGTTGCAGCCGCCCTTGTGGGCTGGGCCGCACTTGTTTTCAATCGCCTGGTCAGGGCGCGCAATCTGGTGCGCAACGGTTTTGCCGATATTGACGTGCAGCTGCAGCGCCGCCATGACCTGATTCCGGCGCTGGTGGATACCGTGCGAGCCTACAGCGAGCATGAACAGCAGTTGTTTGAAGACGTCACGCGCCTGCGCAGCGCGGCGGTCAAGGCAGAAGGCGGCAGCGCCGGCCGCATGTCCGGAACAGAGGCGGCGCTGGTGGACGGCCTGGGGCGGCTGCTGGCCGTGGCCGAAGACTATCCCGAGCTGAAGGCCAGCGAGAACTTTAAGCAGTTGACCGCCGAACTGGTGGCCACCGAAGACGTGCTGTCGCACGCGCGCCGTTTTTACAATGGCGCGGTGCGCGATTTGAACACGGCGATTGAGCGCTTTCCCGATCTTTTGATTGCCCGCCTGACGGGCTTTGACAAGGCGGAGTTTTTCAGCGCCGGCATTGAGGCGCGTTCCGCGCCCGTGATTGCCCGGCTGATGGCTTCCGAATCCGAATGAAATTCATGCGGCCCCGCACAGGGTTGTCCGCAAAGGTGAAAAAATGAATCCTGACATGACCCGCAATCTGGCGGTTTTTTGTGATTTTGAAAACATTGCCCTGGGCGTACGCGACCTGGGCTCCGAGGCGTTTGACATTCAAAAAGTGCTTGAGCGCTTGCTGCTCAAGGGCAATATTGTGGTCAAGAAGGCCTACTGCGACTGGGGGCGCTACAGTCAGTTCAAGGCGGCCATGCATGAGGCGGCGTTTGAGCTGATTGACATACCCCACGTGCGCATGTCGGGCAAGAACTCGGCCGATATTCGCATGGTGGTCGATGCCCTGGACCTGTGTTACACCAAGGAGCACGTTGACACCTTTGTGCTGCTCAGCGGCGATTCCGATTTTTCGCCGCTGGTATCCAAGCTGCGCGAAAACAACAAGATGGTGATTGGTGTTGGCGTAAAAAGCTCGACTTCCGATCTTTTGATGTCCAACTGCGACGAGTTCATTTTTTATGATGATCTGATTCGCAAGCCCAGGGCCGCAGCCAAAAAGAAGGCTTCGAAAAAGAAGAAGAAAAAGACGGCTTCAAAAATTGACTCGAGGAAGCAGGAGGCCTTTGACCTGGTGCTGGAAACGGCCGAGGCGCTGTTTGCCGAGCGGGACGCCGAAGACAAGGTGTGGGGGTCCATGGTCAAGCAGGCGCTCAAGCGCCGTCGACCCGGTTTCAGCGAGTCATACCACGGCTTCAGAAGCTTTTCCGAACTGCTTCTGGAAGCTGAAAAAAACGAGCTGCTGGAGCTGTTGCCGGACGAAAAATCCGGCGGCTATATCATCAGGGCCATACGATAGAATTCTGGGCCGTAACGCGCCCGGCCGTGGCCGTCAGTCCTGCCTCGGACCCTGGTCGCCGGCGTAGTGCACCTTGTGCTGCGGCAGGGCAATGCTGCAGCCGCTGGCTTCAAGCGATTCCTTGATGTTGCCAAGCAGCTCGCTGCGCACAGTCCAGAAGTCGGATGTTCGCAGCCACGCACGGGCCGAAAAGTTGACGCTGTAGTCGGTCAGCTCCATCAGCAAAAGCGCCGGCTCAGGATCGGCAAGCACTTTTTCATGGCCGGTGATGGCGTTCATGATGGCGGCGCGGGCGGTTTTCAGATCATCGCCGGGGTCGATGCGAATGTTCATGTCGCAGCGGCGCCTTTCAAAGGCCGAGAAGTTGGTGATGGCGCTTTCGGTAATGACCGAGTTGGGAACAGTGACCCGACAGTTGTCGGTGGTGATGAGCCAGGTGTTGAACAGCCCGACGCGGTCAACCGTGCCCGATACACCACCGGCCGTCACGTAGTGCCCTTTGGTGAAGGGCTTGTATATGACCAGCATGAAGCCGGCGGCAAAGTTTGACAGCGTGCTTTGCAGCGCCAGGCCCACGGCCAGCGCGGCGCCGCCGAGAATGGCGATGAGCGGCGTGATGGCAATGCCAAGATAGCTGATGGCGGCCAGCACAACGCACAGCAGCAGCGTAATGTAAAAAATGGCTTCGAGGAACGACACCAGCATGGCGTCGAGCTTGCGGCGCGTCATGGCGCGCACCAGCAGCGCCGTGATTGCCTGGGCCACCCAGCGCCCAATGATGAAGATCAGCAGGGCGCCAAGCAGTTTCCAGCCCACCGCCATCAGCCCGGCGCTGTCTATGCCGGCAATCCATTCACGAATGGCTTCCACACGCACACCTTTTTGTCTGTTTTGACCAGTCTAGCGATGCAGGACGGGCTGCTGCAAGAGGTGCCGCCGGCCACGGGGTGGCCGGCAAACTGCTTCGCTCTTTTTACCTGGGCTCCAGCCGCACGGCACCGTCCAGGCGAATGACCGTGCCGTTGAAATAGCTGTTTTCAACGATGTGGGCCGCCAGGCGGGCGTATTCCTCGGGCTTGCCCAGCCGCTGGGGGAAGGGGATGGACTCGCCCAGGGCCTGCTGCACCTTTTCGGGCATGATGTCGACCATGGGGGTGTGGAAAACGCCGGGCGCAATGGTCATGACGCGAATGCCGAAGCGGGTGAATTCACGCGCCATGGGCAGGGTCATGCCAACAACGCCGCCCTTGGAGGCGGAGTAGGCCGCCTGGCCGATCTGGCCCTCAAAGGCGGCCACCGAGGCGGTATTGATGATGACGCCGCGCTCGCCGTCTTCGCCGGGCTC
>DATGSU010000181.1:0-10308 GCA_035302305.1 Wenzhouxiangella sp.
CGTTGCGTTGCAATTATTACGGCATTGGCCTGAGCCGGCCATCAAAATAGAATACCGTGCATGTCTCCGAATTGAAAGACACGCCCGCTCACTGACGTCCGCACTCGGTTGCCGAAGTGCGGAAACTAACCGCAACTGCGCCCAAGGTCAAATCCTGATGACTGAAAAAACACCGTCCGGCCCCGCTCCTGCACATCTGGAGCATGCACCATGCGGCCTTGTCCGCCGTTTGGCATCAATGGCTTATGACTCACTCCTGGTAATTGCCCTGCTGTTTGCAGCCGGCTTTGTTGCGGTGATTGTTTTTGGCGACGATGTGCCTTCGGGAACGCTGTGGTTCCAGTTTTTGCTGCTGGTGGTGTGGTGGGCCTACTTTGCCGTGTGCTGGAAAATGGGCGGCCAGACGGTGGCCATGCGCACCTGGCGCATACGGCTGATAGGCGCTGATGGCGCGGCCATTACGTGGACGGACACGGTTGTTCGCTTTGCGCTGGCATTCGTTTCTGCAGCGGCTGCCGGACTTGGTTTTGCATGGAGCCTGTTCGATGCACAAAAACGCGGCTGGCATGACATTGGCAGCGCCACGCGGCTGGTTGTTGCAGGCCGAGGCAAACAGGGGGCAAGGCGAGCTAAAGCCGCCTGACCAGCGCCAGCCCGACCAGCCCGAAAAACACGGAGGGCGCCAGCATCATGAGCCACAGCGGCCCCGGCCACAGCGGCGCCAGCCCCCTGACAAGCCGGCTGATGACAAAAAACATCAGCCCCAGCGACAGCCCCATGAAGATGCTCAGCCCGCGGCTGCCCTGGCGCCCGCCCCTGAAGGCAAACGGCATGCTGACCAGAATCATGGCCAGCACGTTAAGGGGAAAAAACACCCGGTTCCACAGCGCCTGGCGATAGCGGCCGGCATCGAGCTTGTTGGCTTCAAGCAGATGAATCATGCGCTTGAGGTCGCCGATGGCCATCAGCCGCGGCTTGCTGACCACCGACGCCAGCAGGTCATAGCCCAGCGTGGATTCCACCGCCACATGGTCCTTGCGGGTCGCAGAAAAGTCGCCAAAGGTGCTGCGCCTGACCACGTTTTCGAGCAGCCATTCGCTGCCGGTATGGCTGGCGCGGTCGGCGTGCATGATCTCTTCGGGCTGCATGTCGTCGGCGAGGCGGTAAATCAGCACGTCGGCGAATTCGGGCTGGTCCTTGCTCGACCAGGCGGAATGGCCCACCCGCACCATCATTGAGCCGTCGCGCAGCCACAGCGAACCAAACTTGCCCAGCCGCACGTGACCGCTGCGCAGCTGGTCGCGCTGGGCATTGGCGCGGGCGTCCAGCTCGGGAATGACGAGCTCGGCAAAAACAAACAAAACCGCCAGGCAGGCGCCTGCAGTCAGCAGCACGCCGCCAAGAATGCGGCTGCGGTCGTAGCCTATGGCGCGCATGGCCACCAGCTCGTTGCTGCCGGCCAGCCCGCCCAGCCCGAGCATGGTGCCCAGCAGGACCGCAAAGGGAAAGATGTCGTACAGCCGCCCCGGCGTGGTCTGCGCCATGTACACCAGCATTTGCAGGGCGCCGTAGTCGCCCGTCAGGTCGCGCGCCTCGCGCGCACCGTTGATGATCGTGTACAGACCCACCAGCAGCACGCCCACCACCACCACCCACACCAGAATGGTGCGGCCCAGGTAGCGCGACAGGATGCCGGGCATCACCAGGCCCGCCTGTGCCGCAGCAGCAAAACCAGCGCCAGCATGGCCAGGGCGGCGTGCACCGGCCACAGGCCGGGCCCGGACAGCGCATTTTTCTGTTCCATGACTATCAGTCCGCCATGCACGATGTTGCTGTAGACCAGATAGAGAACCAGCGCGGCAATGACGCTGCCGTGACGCCCCTGGCGGGGACGACGGCTGGACAGCGGCAGGGCAATGAGCCCAAGCAGCAGGCCGGCCAGCGGCGGCGCCAGGCGCCAGTGCTGCTCGCGCCGCTGCGCCGGGCTGTCTGCCGGCCACAGTTCGGTCAGGCGCTGGCGCGATTCTTCGGCCACCCTGATGTCTTCGGGCGCCGGCAGGCGCAGCTCGTTGCGGCCAAAACGCATTTCGCGCAGCGGGGCACCCGAAGGCCGGGCGGCGTGTTCAATCTGGAAGCCGTCCTCCAGCAGCAGATAGCTGCCGTCGCTTTCGTCGGCCAGCCACACCTGGCCGCTGCGCGCGGTCAGCACCTGCGACTGGCCGTCTTCCAGGTGCTGGATAAACAGGTTGCCCAGCTTTTCCGTGCGCCGGTCCAGGCTGCCGGCATAAATGGTGGTGAGCCCATGGTTGACGCGGTTGAACTGGCCCGAGTGCAGGCTGGACACCATGGCGCGGCGCGCCACATCGGTCAGCAGCTCGGCCGAGCGGTCTATGGCCTGCGGCGACAGCCAGCCCGATATGAACAGCAGGCCCGCTGTCCACAGAATGGACAGCAGGGCCACCGGCTGCAGCAGGCGCCCGTAGGAAAACCCGGCGCTGCGCATGATGACCAGCTCGCTGTCTTCCTGGAAGCGCCCCAGCGTCATCAGCAGGCCGGTGAGCAGGGCCAGCGGCCCGACCAGCATGACGGCTTCGGGCAGGCGCAGCAGCAGCATGAGAACAACGCTGCCGCCGGGCAGCTCACCCTGGGCAGCATCGCCCAGCAGCTCGGCCAGAAACAGCGCCATGACCACGGCCAGAAACACCAGCAGGCTCATCAGGCTGGCCAGCATTCCCTGTCTGAAAACGTAACGCTGCAGAATCAGCATTCAGGCCACCGCCGCCGGCCGCTACAATAGTCAGCTTGCATTTTCAACACAACCCATCAAATTTTCAGCAGGATAAATACGCATGCAGTTTACAACCACCGATCTGGCCGCCACGGCCGCAGAAACCGATTGTCTCATTGTTGGACACCACGCCGACAGCCTGACAGGCGTCGTGCAGGACATTGACCAGGCCAGCAGCGGCCTGATCACGCGCCTGCACGAAAGCGGCGATCTGCCGGATGCGGTTGGCAAAACCATCGTTCTGCACGCCGTGCCGGGCATCAAGGCCGAACGCCTGCTGGTGGTTGGCCTGGGCAAATCGGACAAGCTCGACGGCATCGCCTTTGACAAGGCCGCCAAAGCCGCCGGCGAAGCGCTGCGCAAGTCGCGGGCGCTCAACGCCCACTGCCTGCTGGCCGAAGCCGATGTCAGCGATCGTGATCAAAACTGGAAGCTGCGCCAGGCCGCCGTCGGCCTGCACTACGCGGATTATATTTACAGCGCCACCAAAAAGCCGGCCGAAAACGCCCCGCCGGCCACCGAAACCGTAAGCTTTCCGGCCACCGACGGTGCCGCCGCGCAGCTGAACCTGGCCAGCGCCACAGCCGCCGGCATTCAGCAGGCGCGCCGCCTGGCCGACATGCCACCCAATATCTGCAACCCGGCCTGGCTGGCCGAGCAGGCTTCCGACATGGCCGCGCGGCATGAAGGTCTGGACGTGGAAATTCTTGAACGGGACGAAATGGAAGCCCTGGGCATGAACGCCCTGCTGGCGGTGGCGCGCGGCAGCACCAACCCGCCCCGCCTGATCCGCCTGCGCTGGAACGGCGGCGACAGCGACCAGCCGGCGCTGGCCCTGGTCGGCAAGGGCGTCACCTTTGACACCGGCGGTATTTCCATCAAGCCGGGCAAGGACATGGACCAGATGAAGTTCGACATGGGCGGTGCCGCCGCCACCCTGGGCACCATGGAAGCCGTGGCCCGCCTCAAGCTGCCCATCAACGTGGAAGGCGTGGTCGGCGCGGTGGAAAACATGCCCGACGGCAACGCCTACCGGCCCGGCGATGTCATCACCACCATGAGCGGCAAAACCATCGAAGTGCTCAACACCGACGCCGAGGGCCGCATGGTGCTGTGCGACGCGCTGTACTGGACAGCGCAAAAAAAGCCGGCTGTCATGGTTGACCTGGCCACGCTGACCGGCGCCTGCGTGGTGGCGCTGGGCCATCATGCCAGCGGCATCATGACCAACGACGACGAGCTGGCGGAAGAGCTGCTGGCTGCCGGTCAATACTCGGCCGACCGCGGCTGGCGCCTGCCCCTGTGGGACGACTACCAGGAGCAGCTCGACTCGCCGTTTGCCGACATGAGAAACATCGGCGGTGTGCCGGCCGGCACCATTACAGCAGGGCGCTTCCTGTCGCATTTTGCCGACGGCTGCCGCTGGGCCCATATCGACATTGCCGGCTCGGTGTGGCAGTGGGGCAAGCCCGGTTCCAGCACCGGCCGCCCGGTGGGCCTGCTGGTCAACTGGCTGGTTGAACACGCGGGCGGCTGGGATAAACTGGCCTGAACCACGCCGGCACGCGCCTGATACAAAGGCGTGCAGCAAAAACCAATGACCCCGGAACCGCGCAACAGCAGCCATGAGAGTTGATTTTTACGAAATGAGCGGGCGCTTTGACGACCCGCTGTACGTGGCTGCCGTGCTGGTGTCCAAGGCCTGGCCGGCAACGCGCGACATCGCCGTTGTCGGCCCGGCCGCAGCGCTGGCAGCGCTGGATGAAAAACTGTGGGCCGAGCCGGCCGGCCGTTTTCTGCCGCACGGGGGCGCGGACAGCAACGCGCCCATTCGTCTGTTTGAAGCGGCGCCGGAACAGGCCGGCATACTCATCAACCTGGACCCCGCCTCCGGCCTTCCGGACGGCGACTACCAGCGCGTTCTGGAAATTGTGCCGCCCGATGAATCCCTCAAGCAGAAACTGCGCGAGCGCTGGACGGCGTGGAAAAAGCGCGGCGCCGAACTGCACCACCACGTGCTGAAATAAGTCCTGCCGACAACAGCGCAGGCGGCGCGGCCCCTGCGCCGGCATTCAAATTTTGAGCTTTCAGTAAACAAAAATGGAAAAAACCTACAACCCCGAACAGATCGAGCAGCGCTGGTATCCCGTCTGGGAAGAACAGGGCTGCTTCAGGCCTTCAGGTCAGGGCCAGCCCTACACCATTTTGCTGCCGCCACCCAACGTGACCGGCACGCTGCACATGGGGCACGCCTTTCAGCACACGCTGATGGATGCACTGATTCGCTACCAGCGCCTGAAGGGACGCGACACCCTGTGGCAGGTGGGCGTTGACCACGCCGGCATTGCCACCGAAATGGTGGTGACGCGCCAGATTGAGGCCGAGGGCAAAAAGCGCGACGATTTCAGCCGCAGCGAATTCATCGAGCGCATCTGGGCCTGGAAGGAGGAGTCCGGCTCGACCATTACCCGGCAGATGCGGCGGCTGGGCGCATCGGCCGACTGGTCGCGCGAGCGCTTCACCATGAACCCCGATCTGTCAGAGGCGGTCATTGAAACCTTTGTCCGCCTTTATGATGAGGGCCGCATTTACCGCGGGCCGCGCCTGGTCAACTGGGACCCCGTGCTGCAAACCGCCATTTCCGATCTGGAGGTGGTCAACAGCGAGGAACAGGGCAAGCTGTGGTCCATACGCTATCCGCGCACCGACGGGAAGGGCGACGTGATTGTGGCCACCACCCGCCACGAAACCATGCTGGGCGATGTGTGCATTGCCGTGCACCCCGACGACGACCGCTATCGCGATCTGGTCGGCAAAACGGTCGAGCTGCCGCTGACCGGGCGCCATATACCGGTGGTGGCCGATGACTATGTCGACATGGAATTCGGCACCGGCTGCGTCAAGATCACGCCGGGCCACGACTTCAACGACTGGGAAGTGGGCACCCGCCACGACTTTGAGCCCATCAACATCTTTACCGCCACGGCCACCATTAACGACCACGCGCCCGAGGCCTACCGCGGCCTGGACCGCTTTGAGGCGCGCCGCCGCATTCTTGACGACCTGCGCAAACAGGGCCTGCTGGCCGATGAAAAGGACCACACGCTGATGGTGCCGCGCGGCGACCGTTCCGGCCAGATCATCGAGCCGTGGCTGACCGACCAGTGGTTTGTAAAGATGGACGATTTGGGCAGGCTGGGCCTGGAAGCGGTTGAGTCGGGCCAGGTCGAGTTTGTGCCCGGCAACTGGATCAACACCTACCGGCACTGGATGGAAAACCTGCAGGACTGGTGCATTTCGCGCCAGCTGTCGTGGGGGCACCGCATTCCGGCCTGGTATGACGAGGACGGCAACATTCATGTCGGCCGCAGCGAGGCCGAGGCCCGCCAGCGCGGCGGACTGGCCCCTGACGCGCCCCTGACGCGCGACGAGGACGTGCTCGAAACCTGGTTTTCGTCGGCGCTGTGGGCCCATTCCACGCTCGGCTGGCCCGATGAGGCGCGCATGCGCTCGGAAGGCTTTGACCGCTATCTGCCCACCTCGGTGCTGATCACCGGCTTCGACATCATCTTCTTCTGGGTGGCGCGCATGATCATGATGACCGGCCACTTCACCGGCAAAATGCCGTTTGAACAGGTCTATATCACCGGGCTGATCCGCGACCGCGACGGCCACAAGATGTCCAAATCGCGCGGCAACGTGCTCGACCCCCTCGACCTGATTGACGGCATAGACCTGGACTCGCTGGTGGCCAAGCGCACCGAGGCAATGATGCAGCCACACAGGGCCAGGGCCATAGAAAAGGCCACCCGGGCCGAATTTCCCGACGGCATTCCCGCCTTTGGTGCCGATGCGCTGCGCTTTACCTTTGCCGCGCTGGCCGGCTACGGCCGCGACATCAAGTTTGATCTGGGCCGCTGCGAAGGCTACAGAAACTTTCTCAACAAATTATGGAACGCGGCGCGCTTTACCCTGATGAACACCGGCGACGAGCCCCTGCCGCCGCCGCAGGAACACGAATACGACGTTCTGTCGCGCTGGATACGCTCGCGCCTGAGCCGCACTATCAAACAGGTTGACGAGGCGCTGGAAGGCTATCGCTTTGACCTGGCGGCCAGGGCCATGCACGAGTTTGTGTGGCATGAATTCTGTGACTGGTATCTGGAGCTGGCCAAGCCGGCGCTGGCCGATGATGCCGATGCGGCCACGGCGCGCGCCACGCGCTACACCCTGGCCACGGTGCTGGAAGCCACGCTCAGAATGCTGCACCCGTTTGTGCCGTTTGTAACCGAAGAAATCTGGCAGCGCGTGCGTCGCCCCGCCGGTGTGGACACCGACACCATCATGAAAACCCGCTGGCCCGAAGCCGACACCATTGACGAGGCCGCCGAGGCCGATACCGAATGGCTCAAGCGCGTGATCAGCGCCGTGCGCTCGGCGCGCACCGAGCTGGGGCTGGCACCGGGCAAGCCCATGCCGCTGCTGATTCAGCGCGGCAGCGACAGCGACCACGAGCGCCTGGCGCGTTTTGGCCCCTTTATTCAGCGCCTGGCGCGCATCGAATCCATCGACCGGGTTGACGACAGCCGCGACAGCGCCGACTGCGCGGTGGCCCTGGCGGGCGACATGCGGCTGCTCATTCCGCTGGCCGGGCTGGTTGATATCAGCGCCGAAATCGAGCGTTTGCAAAAACAGCTGGCGCGCGAGGAAAAAGGCCTGAAACAGACTGAAGGCAAGCTGGCCAACGAGCGTTTTGTGGCCAACGCGCCGGCCGCGGTGGTTGACAAGGAGCGCCAGCGGCTGGCTGATCACCAGGCGCGCGTCAGGGAGCTGTCCGCCCAGATTGACACGCTTGAAAAGCTCTAGCCGGCCAGGTGCAAAACCATGACGGTGGCGTCTTCGCGGCCGCCACCGGGGCCGTCGGGGTAGTAGCCCGGCCGGCGGCCTATGGCCCGGAAGCCAAACGCCCGGTACAGCCTGATGGCCCCAATGTTGCTGGGACGCACTTCAAGAAACAGGCGCCGGGCCCCGGCCTGGCGCGCTTCCATCACCACGTGCTCAAGCAGCCGCCGGGCGCAGCCCGTGCGGCGGTGATCGGGGTGAATGCAGATATTGAGCAGGTGCGCTTCTTCAAGCGCGCCCGAGACAATGGCGTAGCCTGCCACATTCCCTTCAGCCACCAGCACCCTGCAGCGATAGCCCACCAGCAGGCAGTCGCGAAAAATGCCGCGCGTCCAGGGCTGCGGGTACGATGCCTGCTCGATGGCAATGACGGCACCCAGGTCGCGCCGCTTCATGGGGCGAACCGCCAGCCGGGGCTTGAGAATAGCGGCCATCAGTCGCCCAGCGCGGGCGCCAGAACGCGCCACAGCTTTTTGCGCGCCTGTGCGCTGTTGGCCAGCTCGTCGAGCGGAGGCGCCAGCAAGACGCCCTGCCCTGCGGCGCCTGCGGGCGCAGCGCCAAAAACCAGCAGATAGCGCACGCCGCGCCGTTCGAGCTCGTCAACCGCCACGCCGGCCATGTCGGAATCGGCCCACTGCCCGAAAGCGCAGCGCTCGGGGCCTATGGTGGCCTGGATATCGGCCAGCAGGCTGTCGTGGTGTCCGGCCCAGGGCTGCTCCTGCACCAGCAGCCAGTCGCCGCCGCCCGAGGCCACGCGCACGCGCGGCGTGCGCACAGCGGCAGGCGCGGGCTGGGCAGCCGCCGTTTCATGCGCTTCATTTTCGGGCGCGATAACAGCACCGCGCCGGCGCCACACATCAATGCCCATGTCGGCCAGGCGCTGCAGGGATTCGGGTCGCATGGTCATTGACCTCCTGCCGGACCGCGGCGGCGGCTGCGGTGGCGACTGCGGCCGTATACGGTCAGAACCGGGCCGGACAGCACATACAGGGCGCCTACGGTCAGCAGCACAGCCGGCAGATCTATGGCCAGCAGCACAAGCAGAACCAGCAGCAGAAAAATCCACGCAAACGGCACCCGCCCGCTGCGCAGGCCGGCCTTGAAGCTCCAGTAGCGCACGCGCGACACCATCAGGGTGCCCAGCAGCACGGTGACCACAAGCAGCGGCCAGGCAACCAGCCCGGCGCTGATGCCGCGGTCGCTGCAGAACCACACGATGGCCACCAGCATGCCGGCCGCCGCCGGGCTGGCCAGGCCCTGAAAATAGCGCTTGTCGGCCACGCCGGCCTGGGTGTTGAAGCGCGCCAGCCGCAAGGCGGCGCAGGCGGCAAAAAAGAACGCACCCAGCCAGCCGGCCTTGTAGCCTGCCGTGCCCGGCTGCCCCAGCAGGCCCAGGGTCCAGGTAAACACCAGCAGGGCCGGCGCGATGCCGAATGACACCATGTCCGACAGCGAGTCGTACTGCACACCAAACGCCGTTTGTGTGCCGGTCAGGCGCGCCACGCGCCCGTCGAGTCCGTCGAACAGGCCGGCAACGATAATCGCGATGCAGGCCGCCACCGGTTCGCCGCCAATGGCCGACACAATGGCGTAGAAACCCGCCATCAGCGCGCCGGTGGTCAGCGCGTTGGGCAGCAGATAGGCGCCGCGCGGGCGCGAATGATCGGAATTCCTGTGCTGGTGCTGAATCATGGGCCAAGGGAAACGGGCAGTGCGCAAGACGACAGAATATCACCCTCGCGGCGGTTGCGTTGGCGGGTCAACTGCGGCAAAGTCGGTCGGCAGGAACTGAACCAGAGTCGAAACCAAATGAACAAACTTCGCTTCAGCCTGGCCGGCGCGCTGTCTGTGGCCGCACTGCTGGCCTGTTTCAGCCTTTTTGCGGCGCCAACAATATACAAGTGGACCGACGACGATGGCGTGGTTCACTACAGCGAAGACCCGCCCGCCGACGTTGATTACCAGCGCGTGAGCACGTCGGTGCCGGCCACTTCGGGCAGCGATGATTCCGACGCGGATTCCGACAGTGGTGACAGTGGTGAGGGTGAGCCGGACGCACAGGCCGACCAGCCTGAAGCGCAGCAAGGCCCCGATCCCGAAGTGGTGGCCGAACGCTGCGAGCAGGCCCGGAGCAACCTGCAGATTTTGCAGGAAAACACCCGCCTGATGACCAACGACCGCGGCTCGGAGCGACGCCTGACGCGCGAGGAGCGGCAGGAAAGGATCGACAACCTGCAGGAATTCATTGACGAGTGGTGCTGACAGCGCGGGCTGCCCATACGGCGCGGGCAGCCTGCTAGAATTTGGCGCTTGACCAACCAACGGGCCAGCGCCAACCGATGAAAGCCTCACAATTCCATATTTTTACCCGCCGCGAAGTGCCGGCAGGTGCCGAAATTGTCAGCCATCAGCTGATGCTGCGCGCCGGCATGATTCGCCGGCTGACCTCCGGCATCTATTCGTGGACGCCCATGGGCCTGAAGGTTTTGCGCCGGGTCGAGCAGGTGGTGCGCGAGGAAATGAACGCGGCCGGCGCGCTTGAAATGCTGATGCCGGCCGTCCAGCCCGCCGAGCTTTGGGAAGAAACCGGGCGCTGGGACGACTTTGGCCCGCTGCTG
>DATGSU010000182.1:0-12373 GCA_035302305.1 Wenzhouxiangella sp.
TGTGTCAAAAAAAGGTCTAATATCGCGCTTGCCGGATGTGGTTTTCGGCGCCCTTCGAATTCAGCGGCCAGGTAGCTCAGTCGGTAGAGCAGAGGATTGAAAATCCTCGTGTCGGCGGTTCGATTCCGTCCCTGGCCACCACTTTTCTGTTTCACCCCAAACCAGCTTCGACCAGCGCTTTCCAGCGAACCGCCTGCCGGCTGGCGCCGGGCGGCTGGATGGCTCAAGCTGCGCTTGAGCGAGCTGCGCTGACGCTTCGGTTCCGGCCCGGTTGTTTCCCAGGCATCCTCAAACAACTTCAGCCGCAAACGAGCAAATCAGGCTGCCCTGGCGTCTTTTTCACTGCGGTGCAGCGGCATCAGCGCATTTGCCCACTTAAGCATTTCGTCAAGCATCTGCCCGGCTGAATGATCGATCAGTTCGTTGGAGTGAAACTCGCCCTGATCGTCAAACAGCTGCGCCACCATGGGCATGGCAACGCTTTCGACCATGGGCATCATTTTGAGTGTCGTCACCAGCTGCTTGGCCGACTGAACCGCGCGCAGGCCGCCGGATACGCCGCCATAGCTGACAAAACCGGCCGGCTTGTAATTCCATTCGCGATAGACATAGTTGAGCGCATTGACCAGCGCCGGCGGCGGGTTGAAGTTGTATTCAGGCGTCACAAACACAAATGCATCGGCTGATTTGACGCTGGCCGCCCAGGCCTTTGTGTGGTCATGTTCGTACTGCTGCATGACCGGGTGGCTGGACTCGTTGTACATCGGCAGGTCAAACTCGGCCAGATCCACCAGCCGGACGTCAAACTGATTGTGTTTGCGGGCGTAGCCGGCAAACCATTCGGCCACCCTGGGGCCTGTGCGCCCGGGGCGCGTGCTGGCAATGACAACGTGGAGTTCGGGTTTCATGCAAATGCTCCTTGGAAACTGATTGAAATGATTTTGGGCCGCCCTGTTCAGGCGGACGGCCGCAGCTGACCAAACCGGCCGCTGCTGAAGTCCTCAAAGGCCTGGTAAATTTCCTCTTTGGTGTTCATCACAAAGGGGCCGTGGCCAACAATGGGTTCGTCTATGGGTTCGCCGCCGAGCATCAACAGGCGGGCATCGCTGTTGGCCTCGAGGTGAACGCCGCTGCCCTGCCTGCTCAGCAGGGCCATTTGCGCCTCGCGCGCAATGGCGGTGCCGTTGATCTCCACGGTGCCGCGCAAAACCACCACGGCCGTGGTGTGCCCCGGGGGCATCTCAAAATCGGCAGCATGGCTGTGGTTGAGCTGAACATCCCACACGTTAACGGGCGTGAACGTGTGGGCAGCGCCTTCGCGCCCTCTGTAATGCCCGGCAATAACGCGCACGCAACCCGCTCCATCGGGCAGTTCCTTCTGCGGAATATCCGCCGCCAGCAGGGTTTGATAAGCCGGATCCGACATCTTGTCGGCCGCCGGCAGGTTGACCCACAGCTGCACCATTTCCAGCGTGCCGCCGGTGCGGGTGAATTCATGCGAGTGAAACTCCTCGTGCAAAATACCCGATGCGGCCGTCATCCACTGCACGTCACCCGGCCCGATTTTGCCGCCGGCGCCCGTGGAATCCCTGTGCTCGATCTCACCGTCATAAACAATGGTGACGGTTTCAAAACCTCGGTGGGGATGCTGCCCCACGCCGCGCGGCCGGGTGGCCGGCCCGAATTTCATTGGCCCGGCATGGTCAAGCAGCAGAAACGGACTGACATGGGCGCCGTGACTGCGCCAGGAAAACATCGACCGGACCGGGAATCCGTCGCCAACCCAGTGCGGCGCGGGTGCGCTGTAAATTCCAGTGATCTTTTTCATCATCGGGCTCCTGTCGCTTTTTGCGCGCGAGTTGGGGCCTGCCTGCCACTGTGTGCAGGCAAGCCATTGATAAACGGGAAAACAGGGGACGGCGACCAAAACCGGATCACAGGGTCCGGCCGCCGTCGTTTTGCCGGCGTCAGCTCAGGGACGCCGTGGCTTCAGCTTTCTTCGGCGGCAGCAGCCAGCGCAGCGGGTTCAACCGCCTCAACGGTAATGGCAATTTCCACCTCGTCGCTGATATAGGGCACAAAGGCATCCAGGCCGTATTTTGAGCGCTCAATGGTGGCTGTGGCATCAAAGCCTATCGCCGGCGCCTGCAGCATGGGGTGCTCGCCCACCTGGTTCAGAGTGGCTTCAAGCGTCACCGGATGGGTCTGGCCGACAATGGTCAGCTCGCCTTCAATCTCAAAGCGGTTCGAATCGCCCTGCTGCTTGACTGCGGTGCTTTCAAAGGTGATTTCCGGATACTCCGAGACCTTGAAATAATCATCCCTGAACATTTCATCCAGCTCGTCAACCTGGGTATGGGCGCTGCCGGCAGCCAGGGTAACCCTGACCGAAGACTGTGACGGGTCCTCGTTGTTCCAGGTCAGCAAGCCCTCGGTAACATCAAAACTGGCGCCTGGGCGCGAAAAACCCAGGTGATCCCAGCTGACCCTGACCTGGGTATGCTCGGGATCAAGCGCGTATTCCTGCCCGTCAGCCAGAGCTGAAATGCTGACGGCCGCCAGCAGTACGGCCGGCAGCAACATCGCAAAAGTTCTGTTGAATATTTTCATCACTGATTCTCCTTGAATACTTCCAAAGCTGGAAACTGTTTGAATTCACATCTGTTTTGTTGTTGATGTGGTGCATCATACTTTCAGCGCAATTGACCCGCTAGGGGGTTTTCCCTAAACTCATCGTTCTGTTTTTGGAACGATGAGCCATGCAAGACCTCAATGACCTGTACTATTTTGTCCAGGTGGTGGAAAACCGCGGCTTCGCCCCGGCCGGGCGCGCCCTTGGCATTCCCAAATCCCGGCTCAGCCGGCGCGTGGCGCAGCTGGAAAAACGTCTGGGTGTGCGCCTTATCCACCGCTCCACGCGCAGCTTCAACGTAACTGAACTGGGCCAGCAATACTACGACCACTGCAAGGCCATGCTGATTGAGGCCGACGCGGCCCAGGAAGTCATTGAGCGCAGCCGCGCCAGGCCCAGCGGAACAGTGCGCATGACCTGTCCCATCACCTTGCTGGATGCCAGCATTGGCGCCATGGTGGCCGAATACATGGTGGAAAACCCGGCGGTGACCGTGCATCTGGAGGCCACCAACCGCCGCGTTGACGTGGTGGCCGAGGGCGTGGATATTGCCATTCGGGCGCGCACGCCGCCGCTGGAGGACAGCGATCTTGTCATGCGCACTCTGGCTGAGCGCAGCTGGACCATGGTGGCCAGCCCTGCGCTGGTCAAGGACCGCCGGCTGCCGCTGCTGCCCGCCGATCTTCCCGAGCTGCCGAGCATGGTGATGGGCTCGCCCCAGCCCGCTTACAGCTGGAATCTTTACGGCCCCGACGGCGCGTCGGTCACCATTCCCCACCAGCCGCGCATGATCACCGATGACATGCAGGCCCTGTGCACAGCAGCCGTTGCCGGAGTCGGTATTGTCGAGCTGCCCACCATGGTGGTCAGAAAAGACCTGAAACAGGGCCGGCTGATAAGGATCACGCCCGACTGGGCATCAAAAAGCGGTATTGTGCACGCCGTGTTTGCTTCCCGGCGCGGCCTTCTTCCCTCGGTACGCAGCCTGATAGACTTTCTTGCCGCCAGCTTCGAGACGCTGGACAGGAAATGAACCGGCCCTCCGCTTTTAACGCCATTAAATATCAAGGATCCTGTTTCTAATGCCCAATACGGCAATCAGCATAGAGCAGGCGCTGATGAGCGCCGCCGCAAGGCTGGGCTCGCGGCTTGAAGCCGACCTGCTGGCCTGCCATGTGCTGGGCTGCGAGCGCAGCTGGCTGTATGCCCACGGCAACCGGCGCATGGCCGTCAGCGCACAAAGTGATTTTGACAACCTGGTCGAACAGCGCCTTGAGGGCCGCCCGGTGGCCTATCTGCTGGGCGAGCGTGAATTTTACGGCCGCCGGTTTGTGGTTGACGAGCGCGTGCTCATTCCGCGACCGGAAACGGAACTGCTGGTGGAGCTGGCGCTGGCCCTGTCGCTGCCCGCGCGCGCCCGGGTGTGCGATGTAGGCACCGGGTCGGGCTGCATTGCGCTTGTGCTGGCCGCCGAGCGCCCCGACTGGCAGGTCGTGGCGCTGGACAAGTCAGCTGCCGCCCTGGAGGTTGCCGAAAAAAACCTCGGCAACATGAAACTGAAAAACGTCGAGCTGCGTCAAAGTGATTTGCTGCGGACAGCCGGCGCGGAAAAGTTCGATCTGATTGTCTCCAATCCGCCCTATATTGAGGCGGCCGACGAGCATCTGGACAAGGGCGACTTGCGCTTTGAGCCGCGCAGCGCGCTTGAGGCGGGTGCCGACGGCCTGGAGCTGATTGGAGCGCTGATTGCGCAGGCGGGGGAAAAGCTCAACGTGGGCGGGTGGCTGCTTGTGGAGCATGGCTACAACCAGGCCGCTGCAGTACGCGGACTGCTTGAAAAAGCCGGCTTTGCCAGGGTTGGTTCACACCGCGATCTGGCCGCCATCGAGCGCGTAAGCGGCGGAAAAAAAGCCGGCTGAACTCAGCCGGCCTGACATGGTTTGCTGCGCAGCGGCCCGCAGCCGGGCCGCTGTTGGCACCATCCCGGAGCTATGCCTGCGTATCGGTGGCTTCGTCCTGTTTCAGCCCGGCCAGTTTCTTCAGGAAAGGCGTGGCAATCAGGAAGGCAACACCCACCACCGCCAGGAAGATCACGATCTGACGATAGAGATTGGGGAAGTCGGCCACATTGTCGTCGCTGAAACCGCCCGCCAGCAGGCCGGCCAGCAGGTTGCCCAGCGCGGCACCGAAGAACCACATGCCCATCATCTGGCTGTAATAGCGGCGCGGCGCCAGCTTGGAGGTGGCTGAAAGGCCAATGGGGCTGACACACAGCTCGCCTGTGGTGTGGAACAGATAGGTAAACAGCAGCCAGGTGGGCAGCACCTGCCCGCCGTCCTGGATCAGCGAGGCGGCAATCCACATGAAGGCAAAACCCAGCCCCAGCTGGAAGAAGCCCAGCGCAAACTTGAGCGGTATGGACGGATCCATGTTGCGCCGCCCCAGGTTGATCCACAGGGCGGAGAAGAATGGCGCCAAAAGCAGAATGAAGATGGCGTTGAGCGACTGGAAGGCCTCGGCCGGAACTACGATGCCCAGCACATTGCGGGCCGTATAGCGCTCGGCAAACAGGTTGAGTGACGAACCGGCCTGCTCGAAGCCCGACCAGAACAGCGCCGCGCCAATGAACAGGGCCACCAGCACCAGCGTGCGGCGGCGTTCAAGGCTGGTCAGCTCGCGGTCGATAAAGACGCGGATGTAGAAAATGGCCGCCACGACAAGAATGACGTAGGCGCTGTATTTTGACATCAGGCGGGCATCCATGTGCACCTTGCCTTCAAGCCCCAGTATGGCCACCACAAACAGCGCCAGTGCGCCGGCATAAATCAGCCAGGTCATGATTTTGGTCTGGGTTTGCTTGTCGGCGGGCACGGCTTCGGGATGCTTGCCAAACTCGCCCAGGTGACGACGGGTGATGCGGTAGGTAATCAGCCCGAGAATCATGCCGATGGCAGCCGAGGCAAAGCCCCAGTGCCAGCCGATGTTGATGCGCAGGAAGCCGGCGATGGGTGGCGCCAGCATGGCGCCCAGGTTGATGCCCATGTAGTAGATGACGTAGCCGGCGTCGCGGCGCGCGCCACCTTCGGGGTAAAGCTCGCCCACGCAACTGGAAATATTGGGTTTGAGCAGGCCGGTGCCCAGCACAATAAGAATCAGCCCGAAATAAAACCCGTACAGCTCGGGCACGCCGGTAAAGCCTGGCAGCGACAGCACAATATGGCCGGCTGCAATGATGATGCCGCCATACCAGATGGCATTTTGCTGGCCGAATACCCGGTCGGCCAGCCAGCCGCCCGGCAATGCAGCCAGATAAACGGCGGCCGTGTACAGGCCGTAGATAGCGGCAGCGGTTTTGTCGTCAAAGCCCAGACCGCCCTCGGCAATTGCCGCCACCATGAAAAGCACCAGCAGGGCGCGCATGCCGTAATAGCTGAAGCGCTCCCACATTTCGGTAAAAAACAGCGTTCCCAGGCCGGCCGGGTGGCCGAAAAACGAGCGCTCCCCCGGTACCGCCACGCTTCCCTCATTGGGCTGGTTCATGAAAGTTTCCTTTGTTTTGAATTACGGTCAACCAGCGAAGTTGACCAGAAAACGGGGCTGGAATCAAGCTGCGCCGCCCTTGCAGAGCGGCGCCGGCCACCAAAACCCCTACATGTTGCGGCGGTATTCACCGCCAACCTGGTAAAGCGCGTGGCTGATCTGGCCCAGCGAGCAGCACTTGACTGCCTCCATCAGCGCTTCAAAGGTGTTGCCGCGTTCACGGGCAACCTTTTGCAGTTTTTCAAGCGCCGCCCCGGAGCGGCTTTCGTTGCGCCGGTTGAATGCGCGCACGTTGTCAACCTGCTGCTGCTTCTCGTCTTCCGTGGAGCGCGCCAGCTCGATCTCCCCGCCTTCCTGCTCAAGCCCTTCGGGCGGCAAAAAGGTGTTGACGCCTATCAGGGGCAGAGAGCCGTCATGCTTCTTGTGCTCGTAATACTGCGATTCGTCCTGAATCTTGCCGCGCTGATACATGGTGTCCATGGCACCCAGCACGCCGCCGCGCTCGCTCAGGCGCTCGAATTCAGCGTATACCGCCTCTTCAACCAGCCCGGTCAGTTCATCGATGATGTGGCTGCCCTGGAAGGGGTTTTCGTTGTAGTTGAGCCCCAGCTCGCGGTTGATGATCATTTGTATGGCCACCGCCCGGCGCACCGACTCCTCGGTGGGCGTGGTGATGGCCTCGTCATAGGCGTTGGTATGCAGGCTGTTGCAGTTGTCGAAAATGGCATACAGCGCCTGCAGCGTGGTGCGAATGTCGTTGAACTGGATTTCCTGCGCGTGCAGCGAGCGGCCCGAGGTCTGAATATGGTATTTGAGCATCTGCGAGCGGCGGTTGGCGCCGTAGCGCTCGCGCATGGCGCGCGCCCAGATGCGGCGGGCCACCCGGCCTATCACGGCGTATTCGGGGTCCATGCCGTTGGAAAAGAAAAACGACAGGTTGGGCGCAAAGTCATTGATGTCCATGCCGCGCGCCAGATAGTACTCGACAATGGTAAAGCCGTTGGCCAGCGTAAACGCCAGCTGGGTAACGGGATTGGCTCCGGCTTCGGCAATGTGGTAGCCCGAAATGGACACCGAGTAGAAATTGCGCACGCCATTGTCAATGAAGTATTGCTGGATGTCGCCCATCATGTGCAGGGCAAACTCGGTTGAGAAGATGCAGGTGTTTTGCGCCTGATCCTCCTTGAGAATGTCGGCCTGCACCGTGCCGCGCACCACCTTGAGCGCATCGGCCTTGATCCTTTCATAGGTTTCGGCGTCCACCAGTTCATCGCCGGTGACTCCGAGCATGCCCAGCCCCAACCCGTCGTTGGTGTCCGGCAGCTCACCGACATATTCAGGCTGTTTTTTGCCCAGAATTTCGGCGCGCCTTTTCTGCGCCGCGTCCCACTGACCGGTTTCCTTCAGGTGTTTTTCGACCGCCTGATCGATGGCCGTATTCATGAACATGGCCATGAGCATGGGCGCCGGCCCGTTGATGGTCATTGACACCGACGTGGCCGGATCGGACAGATCAAAGCCCGAATAAAGCTTTTTCATGTCGTCGAGCGTGGCGATGGACACGCCCGAATTGCCAACCTTGCCGTAGATGTCCGGGCGCTCGGCCGGGTCTTCGCCGTACAGGGTAACCGAATCAAAGGCGGTTGACAGCCGACGCGCCGGCTGGCCTTCGGAAAGATAGTGGAAGCGCCGGTTGGTGCGTTCCGGCGTGCCTTCGCCGGCAAACATTCTGATTGGGTCCTCACCGGTGCGCCGATAAGGATAAACGCCGCCGGTATAGGGGTAGTGACCGGGCAAGCCCTCCTTCATCAAAAACTTCAACTGGTCGCCCCAGTCCCTTGTTTTGGGAGGCGATACCTTGGGAATTTTCAGCCCGGCCAGCGACTTGCGGTAGTTGTCGCCGCGAATTTCACGGCCGCGCACCTCGTAGCTGAATTCCTCGCTTTCAACCGAAGCCTTCAGCCCGGGCCAGGCTGCCAGCAGGTCACGTCCTTCTTCGCCAACGGCCTTGATGGCTTCGTTGTAGCGCTCGGCAAGAACTTTTGTGGTGGCGTCTTCGGGCAGGCTTTCAAAGCGCTGCAGCGGGTCGGGCAAACCTTCGGCCCCAAGCTCGCGCAACACCTCGTAATAGTGCTGGGCGCGGCGCGCCTCTTCGGCACGCTCGGCAATGCGCCTGTTCAGACCGCGCCCCTGCTCGGCAATTTCTGCCAGATAGCGAATCCGCCGGCCCGGAATGAGTATCGAGGGATGCGGCTCGCGCGGCTCGGCATTCAGCGCCGGATCAAAATCACAGCGCGGACTGCCCCAGGCCATCTTGCGACCATCAATTTCCTGCTCGCGCAACAGGCGGCACAGGCTGGCAAACATCCAGGTCAGGCCGGGGTCGTTGAACTGGCTGGCTATGGTCGGATATACCGGCGTGTCCTCGTTGGACAAATCAAACGCCAGCCGGTTGCGGCGCCACTGCTTGCGCACGGCCCGCAGGGCGTCCTGCGAACCCTGGCGGTCGAACTTGTTGAGAACAACCAGCTCGGCATAGTCGAGCATGTCGATCTTTTCCAGCTGGCTTTCGGCGCCATAGTCCGAGGTCATGACATAAACCGGAAAATCGACCAGATCCACCACATCGGAATCGGACTGGCCAATGCCGGCTGTTTCCAGAATGACCAGATCAAAACCCGCCCCCCTGAGCAGGGCCAGCGAATCGGCCACCATGTCCGACGTGGACCGGTGCAGGCGACGGGTGGCCATGGAGCGCATGAATATCTGTTCGGAACGCAGCGTGTTCATGCGGATGCGGTCGCCCAGCAGCGCGCCGCCTGTGCGTCGGCGGGTCGGGTCAACCGCCAGCACGGCAATGCGCATGTCGGGGAAAAACTGCAGAAAACGGTTGAGCAACTCGTCGGTCACCGATGACTTGCCGGCCCCGCCCGTGCCCGTCAGGCCAACCACCGGAACATGGCTTGCCTGGCCGGCCCGTGCGCGTATTTTTTCCAGCCCGGCCTCGTCCACCGCTTCATTTTCAATGGCCGTCAGCACCGCTGCCACGCTGCCGCCGTCGGCTGCGTCAACTTCCTTGAGTCGACCGGCGGCCTTGCGCTGGCGCTGGCTGCGCGCCTTTTCAGCCCGTTCCACCAGGTCGCCAATCATGTCGACCAGGCCCATTTTCATGCCGTCATCGGGGTGATAGATGCGCGTGACGCCATAGTCCTGCAGCTCGCGTATTTCGGCCGGCGTAATGGTGCCGCCGCCGCCGCCAAACACCTCGATGTGGCCGGCGCCCAGCTCGCGAAGCATGTCCACCATGTACTTGAAATACTCGGTGTGGCCGCCCTGGTAGGAGCTGACGGCAATGGCATCGGCGTCTTCACAGATGGCCGCGCGCACAATTTCCGCCACCGAACGGTTGTGGCCCAGGTGAATGACCTCGCAGCCCTGCGACTGGATCAGCCGGCGCATCAGATTGATGGCCGCATCGTGGCCGTCAAAAAGACTGGCCGCAGTCACCACCCGCAGCGGCGGACTGGCGGCAACATTTTCGGCCGGGACTTCAGCTGTTTTGGCGATCTGGCTCATAAAAATGACTCGGTTGCATTACAGACAATCCATCATTGTAACCATCTGCGTGATGGCGGACACAGGCGTGACCCGACTCAAAACTTCCAGCTGAGACGCAGGCGCGCATCGCGGTCCTGCTGGCGGTGTCCCGCTCCGCCCGGCAGCTCCACGTCCCGGCGCAACCGGGCGCGCACGGACAGGGTAACGGCCTGCGTCCAATCGTATTTGTAGCTCAGCTCCCACAAGTCGCCGTTGTTTTTCAGCTTGCTTGAAATCAGCCAGCCGGCACGGGCACGGCCCCGGACCAGGCCCAGGTGGTGTCCCGGCACCATGTCAAACCAGCTGACGCCAAGCTGAAAGGACTCGCCGCCGACCCGCCCCTTCCCGTTCATCAACAAGGCCTCGGCTGACGGGCGATTGAACGCATGGCCAAACTCTCCGGCAACCACAAGGCGGCCCGCGTGCAGCGGCCAGTCAGCCGCTGCCTTGACGGTGGCCGCCACGTAATCCCTGCGGTGCGCGTCGGCAATTCCGTACGGCGCCAGCGCATCGGGCATCCAGGTCAGCGACAGCATGCGCAAAAAAACAGGCCCGACGCGTTCGGTGGAGCGCAGGCCGAAATAACCGCTGAAGCGGCTTGAGCTGTCGGAAAAGTCCAGCGGCCCACGAATGGTGTTGCCGGTGCCCTTGCGGTGATTGAGTTGCGCAACCACATGGCTCTCCCAGCCGCCCGCAAGCCCGCTTCTCCAGTAAAGACCGTCTGTCCAGCCAATGCCGGACGAGTCCTTTCTGTCAAGATTCTTGCTCGACACTATGGGCAGGCCAAAGCTGGTCTGGAAACGCCCCAGGGTCAGCCGGTTGCGGCTGTTTTGGCCGTCCCAGCGCAGATAAAACTCGTCGGGATGCACCTCGCCATAGCCGGTTCCGGTGCCGCTGGCGCGGTAGCCGTCAAGGCGAAAGCCAAAATCATTGCCGTCGGAAATGGCCTGGGTGGCCAGCCGGGCGCCAAAGTTCCACTGCGCCGACAGACTGCGGCGCGCATACAGGCGCAGCCGCGATTTGAGCGTGGTGGCGCTGCTGTGCCCGCCGCTGCGGGTATCGCGCTCGCTGGCCGATGCGTCTGTGCGCCAGTCGCCGCCCAGCTTCCACTGCGTGGCGTGCGCACCGGATGCCGTCAAGCACAGCATCAAAATAACAGCCGGCCAGCGGCCGGCGCTCAGCGCCCTGCGGCGCCACAAACGTGAACTGGGCATTGTCCGGCCTCGGCCTTATGCGTGACTCAGGGCTGCAATTGTAAATCAGCGCTCGGGCAGGGCTCCATCGGAAACCAGTCGTTCAATATGCGAAAAAACCTCATAGCGCCCAAACGGTTTTTTCATGAAGCCGTCGGCGCCTATTCGCTCCAGATAAAACTTTTCCACCGCCTGGGGGTTGCCGCTGATCATGATGACCGGCACCCTCTTTGTGGCCGGATGCCGTCGCAGCCTGCGCAGGGCGGCAAAACCACTCATGCCGGGCAAAACGATATCCAGAAAAATCAGATCGGGCGGATCATCCAGGGCAATGTCCAGGCCCGCTTCCGCGTCTCCGGCCGACAGCGTTTCAAAACCGTTCTGAACCAGCATCTGGGTAAGCGCTGCAACAATGGTGCGCGAGTCGTCCACAACCAGCACCCTGATGCCTGGACGGGCAGAGCGACGCCTGCGACGGCGTCTGTCGGCGGCCCGACCCACGCCAAACAGGCGCCTGAATCTGTTAAACCTGTTCAAGTTCAACCTCCCTCAATTGAACAGCTGCCCAAAATACCCCCTGCACTGCCCGCCTGCCGGTAGCATACCCCCCGCGACACAAACATGCCAAACCCTCAAAGCTGCTACAATTCGCGCCGAACAACCTGCCAACCAGTTTTTTGCTGACCACGGGTATTCAACCACCATGAATCCAACCGGTTACATATCCCGCCTTTTTGGCCGGTCGCCCGTACGCCCCCTGCAGCAGCATTTTGAAAAAGCGGCCGCATGCGCGCACGAGCTGCCCGGCTTTGTTCAGGCCCTGCAGGACAGGGATTGGGAAAAAGCAACGGAAATTCGACAGCGCATCGTCAATCTTGAACACGAGGCCGACGACCTCAAGCGCGAGCTGCGGCTCAACATGCCGCGCAGCCTGTTCATGCCGGTGGCGCGCACCGACGTGCTGGAAATGCTGTCGGTGCAGGATCGCATTGCCAACAAGACCCGCGACATTTCAGGGCTGATGCTGGGCCGGAAGATGGTCATACCCGAATCACTGCAGGCCCTGTACATGAAGTTTATCGACCGCTGCCTGGATGCCGTGGGCCAGGCACACAAAACCGTCAAGGGCCTCGACGAGCTGTTCGAATCCGGGTTTGGCGGCAGCGAAACGGATCTGGTCATGACCATGATTGAAAAACTGGACCTGATTGAAAACCACAGCGATGACCTGCAGGTTCAGCTGCGCGCAAAACTGTTTGAAATTGAACAGGAGCTGTCACCCATAGACGTCATGTTTCTGTACCGGATCCTGGACTGGACCGGCGACCTTGGAGATCTGGCACAAAGCGTGGGGAGCCGGCTGCACCTGATGATCGCCCGCTAGGCGGGAACGGTCACAGCCGCCCAGCCA
>DATGSU010000183.1:0-6952 GCA_035302305.1 Wenzhouxiangella sp.
TCAGCAGTACGGCCAGTTTCTGGGCGCGTGGCTGGGGCCGATTCTGGTGGTGTCGCTGATATTCATTCTGCACGAGGCCTACGGCCTGGGCAGCAAGCAGCTGCCGGCACCCCAGGGGCAGGCGCTGGCCAGCATGATTCAGGGCATACTCGGTGGCAACGTGCCGCTGGACAAATACATTGCCGGGGCCGGGCTGGGGGCGCTGCTCAGCGTCAGCCAGCCGGGGCTGGGCATTACCGTCGGGCTGGGCTTCTACCTGCCGTTTGCCATCGTGCTCACCTACGCCATAGGCACGCTGGTGCGCGTCATCAGCGACTGGCGTTTGGGCCACAATTTTGCCGATGATGTCGGCATTCCGGTTGCCGCCGGGCTGATCGTGGGTGAGGCGCTGGTGGGTGTTGGGTTTGCCATGGTCAAGATTTATCAGGGAATGGGCGCATGAAAGCGATAGCAATTGTTCTGGTGGCCGCAGGGTTTGTGGCCGGTGCGCTGGTCAGCGTACTCGAGGTTGAAACGGTTTCATGGGGGCCGTTTGTTGTCGCCCTGCTGGCCGGGTTTGCCGGCATCATCTGGTACAAGCGCCTGACCCATGCCGGCATCAGTGCCGATGAGCATGTGCAGGGCAATCTGTCCACGCTGGGCAGCGCCCTGAAAAACATTTGCGTCAACCTGGACGCGCTCGTCGAGCGCCGCAAGGACGTGCCGCCCCACGAGTTCCGCTTTGAAATCGATCGTCTGTTTCGCGATGACCTGGATGCCTTTGCCGAGGCGCGCCATTCCATGCAGCATGCTTTCGGGCTGCGTGCCTACGCGGATATCATGAGTGCTTTTGCGGCCGGAGAGCGTTACATCAACCGCGTATGGACGGCCTCGGCCGATGGTTATATTGACGAGGTTTTGCGCTATCTTGAGCGAGCCCAGCGCCAGTTTCACGAGGCACGCGACGACTTTTCCGCACTGCGCTGATCAGGTACAGCGGGGCTGTGCTATCTTTGCCTGATGCTGCCACGTTTATTTCTTGCGCTTGTCCTTTCCCTGGCTGCCGGCATGTTGCCGGCGGCCGATCTGTACACGGGCGAAGTGCCAGCCGGCGATGACGCCGGCCATGCCGGGGCGGAAATGGCGGCCCTGGACCAGGTGCTGTCGCGCCTGACCGGGCTCTATGACGAGTCGCTTGCAAAACGCCTTGGCCTTGGTGCCGGCAGCGTCAACCGCCTTGTGCTCACCCGTCAGCTGCTCAGGCGCGAAGTGTTTTTGCCATCCGGCGACACCGGAGAGGCGCTGTACCTGCAGCTGACCTTTGACGCCGCCGCCATCAGGCAGCTGTTGGCCGACAATCAGCTGCCGCGCTGGGGAAGGGAGCGGCCGCTGGTGCTGTTGTGGACAGCACAGGAAAGAGACGGCGCAGTTGGAATGCTTGAGGAAGATTCCAGGCTGGGCTATCTGATTGCCGAGCATGCGCGCCGGGTCGGGCTGGACATTGTGCGTCCGCTGGGTGATGTTTTTGACCTGTCGGAAGTGACGGCGGAAGACATTAGGGGCGGGTTTCTGGCTTCTTCCGATAGCGCCGCAAAGCGTTACGGGGCAGATGTTGTGGCCATGCTTGACCTGCGGCAGCGCCAGGGTGATGAAGATGCCAGGCACTGGCAGGGTCGCCTGTACTGGCGCGTGGGTGGACAGGAGCTTTCACTGCGCCGCAGCGATGTGTCGCGCGAGCGGATGATTGCCGAGGGTTTTGAAATGCTGGCCTCCTCACTGGCTTCGCGCTATGCCGTGATTGACGCCGGTGGCGAGGCGCTTCAGTGGCAGGTTGCCGTAAGCGGCATTGTTGACGAAGTGCAGTATGCAGCCGTCGTGAACTATCTTGAAAATCTCAGCGTAGTTCATCATTTGCAGGTTGCGTCCGCCGGCGGTCGCGAAATTGTTTTTGACCTGGAAGCGGGCGAGGGCCTGGAGTCGTATCTGGAGCTGGGAGGGCTGCTCGAGCTTGAGCGGCGTGAGCACAACCGCAAGTTGTTTTACAGGCTGGCGCATTGAACTTGAGCTTTATTCCCAATTTGCTGACCATTGCCCGCATGCTGGCGGTGCCGCCTTTGGTGTGGGCATTGCTGACCGGGCATTTTGGCTGGGCGCTGGGCCTGGCTGTTTTTGCCGGGCTGTCTGACCTGGCCGACGGCTGGCTGGCGCGCCGTTTTTCATGGCAGTCGCTGTGGGGCAGTGTTTTTGACCCGCTGGCCGACAAGTTTCTCATGGTGGCCAGCTATGTCACCCTGGGCTGGCTGGGCGAGCTGCCGTGGCTGCTTGTCGGGCTGGTCATTGTGCGCGACCTGGTCATTGTCATCGGTGGTCTGGTCTACTACCACCGCTTCGATCGCTTCAGAAAACACGACGTCGAGCCGACCCAGCTGTCGCGCTTCAACACCTTCTGCCAGGTTTTTCTGATGTGGTTTGTGCTGGTGCGGCTGGCCGAGTTTCCGTTTCCCTTGCCGGCCGAAGGCCAAATTGGACTGGTGTGGCTGGTGGGCGTGCTGGCGGTGCTCACTCTGGTTCAGTATGTGTGGATATGGAGCTGGCGCGCGGTGCACGTGCGTCGCGAGTCCGCCAATAACGATTCAGCCAGGCCTTCCCGCTGAGTGATTTTGTCATGAGCTTTGCACAGCTTCCCCTGGCGCTTAAATCGCCCCGCCAGCCCGCTTTTGACAATTTTGTTGCCGGGCGCTCGCGGCCGGTCGTGGCCACGCTGTCGCTGGGTCTGGAACCCGGCGGGTGGTATCTGGTGAGCGGGCCAAGGGGCTCGGGGCGCTCCCATCTTTTGGGTGCTGCCCTGGCCGATCGCATCCGTCACGGTGAGCAGGCCATTTTTATCGGCCTAAAAAAAACCGGCCAGCTTGACTTGCTCGAGCAGGCCGATGGCGACTGGGTCATTGTTGACGATATTGATGCCCGGGCCGGCAATGCCGCCGCCGAGCTGGCGCTGTTCAACGCGCTCAACCGCTTCCGTGCCGGGCGCTGCGGCGTCATCATGAGCGCAGCGGGCCTGGATGATTTTCAGCTGCCTGATTTGCGCTCCAGGCTGGGGCAGGCGGTGCGCCTTACCGTCAAGCCCCTGGACGAGGCGGGGCTGCTGCAGCTGGCCACCATGCTGGCAAGAGAATACGAGGTGGTGACCGGACGCGGTGCCATTGACTATCTGATCAGCCGTGCACCCCGCAACGCCGCGTATATTGCCGCCCTGATAGAGGCCGGTGCCCGACGCGCGCTGGTTGAAAAGCGCTCGTTTTCCATTCCGCTGGTGCGTGAACTGCTTGAGTCTCCGGCCTGGTCGGCCCCTTGACAGCAAAGCCCGCGCGTGCGGGCTTTGCTCAAGTTTGCAAAAGAAGGGCAGGGTGCCTGCCGCGCATTCAGTCGCGCAGCTTGACGCTGGCCCTGAATTCCATGCCGCGCTCGGTCAGGTACAGTCCGCCGCTTGAAGACTCATAGAACCTTGCCATTTCCTTCAGGGCTTCGACCTGGCTTGCCACCTGCGCTTCGATATTGCCATTGTTGCCATCGTCGCTCTCGTCGCCGGCGTTGTCGGCAAACTGTTCCAGGAGGGCCGCATAGCCATTCATGTTCATGCTGTAGGTGAACAGGGCATGGTCTCCCTCACCGGTATCAAGCGCCTCATTCAGCCGGGCCTTTTGATCGGCCCCAAGGGCGAGACCAAGCGCCATTTTGCCCATGCCGGCCCATACCGGTGTATTGGGCGGCAGATTTGGAATAAGCCCTTCAGGCACCGGCTGGGGGTCGCCGCCGGGCGTCAGCTGCAGTTCGGCCAGCTCGGGCGAGAACATTTGCGCCATGCCAAGCATCATTTCCGGGTTGCGCATGAATGCAGCCAGCGTGCCGGTGGCATCGGGAGACGCAATGTTTTCCAGGTTGAGCGAGTCGAGGCTGACCTGGAAGCCGTACAGATTGCTGACCATGGGCGGAATGGGCTGATTGAGCGCAGTGAGCCAGTCCGATGCCTTGTCGCCAATGTCATCAAACAGCACGCAGCGCGGCGGTGATTCAACCCAGCCCTCGACGATATCGCGGACAAAGTCGCGGGTGCCGATCAGGTTGAATGCCAGGCCCAGGCTGGCCAGGCGGGATGAGCGGTTGCCCAGCTGAACCGGCGTATCCGAGATGGCGCTCAGGCGCCTGGCAAAATCGGATTCGGCTTCCTGCACAAAGGCAAAGTCCATTGCGCTCGAATCCAGCGCCGTGTAGCCAAATGAGCCGCGCGGGAAAATGCCGGTCAGTGCGCCAAGCTCATCGCGACAGGCAGCGTCGCCGGCAATCTCACCCAGGAGAGTGGTTGCGCGCAGCTCGGCCAGGGTTTCATCATCGCTGTCAAACAGCAGGGCAAGGACCTTGTCGGCCTCAACAAAACCGGTTCCGTAGTCGAGATAGCCGCGCTCTTTCGAGAATTGCGCCAGGGTTTTGGGCGCAAAGGAATCATCGGGCTGATCGAGATTGGCTACCCGGCGCAGCAGCCCGGGCTCGTCGGGGATGATCGCCATGGTTGCAAAATTGTCGTCATAGGACAGGGCAATGCCAAGCGTGCTGTCGGGCAGGTCGGTCCACAGCACGGGGACGCCGTCCAGGTCGCGCCACTCAACTTCAGCCCGGGCATCCTCGGTAACGCGATCAATCATGGCGCGAAAGGCGTCGGCATCGTCCAGCTCCCAGTGCGAGAACGGATAAAGCAAAACGCCGTGCACAGCGCTGTGGCCATTGATGCTCATGCCGCGCTCGCTCAGCGATTCGGGGCCGTCAATATCAGCGTATTCGCGCAGCAGCGCGGCAATCAGCGGCTGATCCTCCATTTCATCGGCCAGCCTGATCAGCGAATCACTGTTGGCGCCCAGCGCCGGCCCAAATCCGGCCCAGGCCTTTTCCACCATTTCTTCCGGCAAGACTTCGAGGTTGGCAAACAGCCAGGGGGTGTCGGCATCAATGCGCTCAAACAGCGCGTCAACCTTTTGTGTCGCGGCCGCTTTCGTGGTCGACGGCAGCGCGCTGGAAGGCTCCGCTGCCGTGGACGGTTCGCCGCTGTCTTTTCCGCCACAGGCGGCCAGCAGCAGGGCCAGCAGGCCCGGAATGATCAGTTTTCGTTGAATCATGCTATTTCTCCCAGGGAAGCAATGCAGTTAATGGTGCATAGTGTCATACAACACCAATACACTTGTCAAGCAAATAATCAGGCTGAAGCAGAAGTGCGTCGCGCTGTCAGCCCAAAGACTTGATTCCGGATACCAGCTGCTGGGCCACTTTTTGGGCGTCTCCGTAGAGCATGCGCGTGTTGTCTTCAAAAAACAGCAGGTTTTCGATGCCGGAAAAACCGGTGCCCTGGCCGCGCTTGACAACAATGCAGTTTCTGGCCCGGTCGGCATCCAGGATGGGCATGCCGTAAATCGGGCTGGAGCTGTCCTTGCGCGCCGCCGGGTTGACCACGTCGTTGGCGCCTATGACCACGGCCACGTCGGTGTTGGGGAACTGGGCGTTGATGTCCTCGAGGTCAAAAATCATGTCGTAGGGCACGCCGGCCTCCGCCAGCAGAACGTTCATGTGCCCCGGCATGCGGCCGGCCACAGGGTGAATGGCAAAGCTGACCTTGATACCGCGCCCGGTCAGCAGTTCGGTCAGTTCCCACACCTTGTGCTGGGCCTGAGCGACCGCCATGCCGTAGCCCGGCACAATGATGACGCTTTCAGCGTAGGCCAGCTGGATGGCGGCATCGGTGGCATCTATGGATTTCATTTCCCCGGCAACATCGTCGCTGATGGCGTCCTCGTCGGCTTTGCCAAAGCCGGCAAACAGCACGTTGCCCAGCGAGCGGTTCATGGCGCGCGCCATCAGCAGGGTCAGCAGGCTGCCGGCCGCGCCGACCACAATGCCGGCAATCATCATGGCCGGGTTTTGCAGTACGTAGCCTTCAAAGCCGACCGCCAGGCCGGTCAGGGCGTTGTACAGGGAAATGACCACTGGCATGTCGGCGCCGCCGATGGGAATGGTCATGAGCACGCCGGCCGCCAGCGCCAGAATAAAGAACGGAATCATGATTGCCACCGAGGCGCCGGTTGCAACAAGGATCAGTCCGAGCAGCAGCACCAGCACAAACACCGCCAGGTTCACGGTTTGCTGGTGGTTGAAGCGCCAGGTTCTGCGCATCCAGCCCTGCAGCTTGGCGAAGGCAATCATGGAACCGGTAAAGGCCACGGCTCCGATGATGCCGCCGAGCACGGCCAGCACCAGGGTGGTCAAATCCATGTCTATGACACCGGCGGCGGACTTGCTGAGCTCGACCGCGGCAATGGCGGCAGCGGCGCCGCCGCCCATGCCGTTGTAGACGGCGATCATCTGCGGCATGTCGGTCATGGCCACGCGCCGGGCCGTCCACCAGGTGGCCCCCGAGCCGATGGCAATGGCGATCAGCATGAGCAGGTAGTTGCCGGTGACCTGCGGGTGAAAGAAGGTGACAACAATGGCCACCAGCATGGCAGCGCCGGCCCACAGAATGCCGCGGCGGGCGGTGACCGGCGAGCTCATTGCCTTGAGGCCGTAAATGAACATGACGGCCGCGGCAAAGTAGGCGGCCTGAATGAAAAACCCTGGAGTTGCGTTCATGAATCAGTCTTCCTTGCGGCCCGAGGTCTTGAACATTTCCAGCATGCGCTCGGTGACCACATAGCCGCCGACCACGTTGCCGGCCGCCAGCATGACGGCAATGAAGCCGATGGTGGTTTCGGCGCCGCCCTCGGCCATGCCCAGCGTGACCATGGCGCCGACCAGCACAATGCCGTGAATGAAGTTGGAGCCCGACAGCAGCGGGGTATGCAGTATCGACGGCACGCGTGAAATCACCTCGAAGCCGGCAAATCCTGCCAGCATGAATATGTACAGAGCGGCCCAGCCTTCCATGTTCAGT
>DATGSU010000184.1:0-6856 GCA_035302305.1 Wenzhouxiangella sp.
GTAGTCGGCAATGGAGGTGGCATCGGAGCCGGCCACGGTGCTGGTCAGGCCAAAGCAGGGAATTTCCTCGCCGGTGGCCAGGCGCGGCAGGTAGTGATTTTTCTGCTCGTCGGTGCCGTAGTCAACCAGCAGCTCGGCCGGGCCGAGTGAATTGGGGACGGCCACAATGGCGCCGGTGACCTGGGAGACGCCGGCCACTTTTTGCAGCACGGCGCGGTGGGCGCTGGCGGAAAAGCCGAGTCCGCCAAATTCCTTGGGAATGATCATGCCGAAGAATTTGTTCTCGCGCATGAAGTCCCACACTTCATCGGTCACGGTGGCCCGGTAGTGGGTGTTTTCCCATTCGTTGAGCATGTCGCACAGCTGTTCGACCGGGCCATCGATAAACGCCTGCTCCTCGGCATTCAGCTCGGGCAGCGGCTGCTTGATAAAGCGGTTCCAGTTGGGCTTGCCGCCAAACAGCTCGCCTTCAAAGCCGACGGTGCCGGCGTCCAGGGCAATCTGTTCGGTTTCTGAAATCTGCGGCGTCATTTTGGCAAAGGCGTCCAGCGCCCTGGCGGTAATGAACTGTCGCCGCCAGCTGCGGTTGACCAGCAGCGCAGCCACCGGAATGAACACCAGCCAGAACAGGGTCAGCGTTACCCAGCCCGGCTGGCCAAAAACGGTGAACGCCAGCCCGACAACGGCCGTTGCTGCAGCCCAGACGGCTATTGACGAGCGGATGAAGGCACAGGCCAGCCCAACAACCAGCAGGGCCAGCAAAAACAGCAGAATCATCATGATTGACTTTCTCCACTGGCGGCCTGACGCTGAAGAAACGGCGTGACGGCCCCCATGAAATGATCGTTTTTGTCGCCGGCAACCGTGTGCCCGGCCTCTTCAATGGTGGTGCGCTCGGCATGCGGAGCCAGCTTAAGAAATTCCTTGATGTGCTCCTGGCCGATAATTTCGCTCTGGCCACCGGCCACCAGCAGGGTGGGAATTTTGAGGCGGCGCGATGCAGACTTCATGCGCGACTGCAGACTGCCGCTTTTTTCGGCCAGCGCCAGCATGGCGGGGTCCCAGTGCCAGTACCAGCGGCCGTCCTTGCCCTGGCGCAGGTTGCGCATCAGGCCGGTGGTGGAGTTGTAATGGCGCCGGTGCGGCAGGAAGCCGCGCACCGCGTCCTTGGCGGCTTCAAGGCTTTCAAAGCCCTTGGGATTTTGGCGCATGAAGGCCAGCATGGCTTCCACGCCGCTGTCGTCCCAGCGGGGGGCGATGTCGACCAGAACAATCGAGGCCAGCTCCACCCTGGGTCGTTCCGAATGGGCCAGCAGCGCGGTCAGGCCGCCCATGGAAGCACCGATGACGGCAGGCTTGTTGGGCAGGGATGCGCAGACGCGACGAAAGTCTTCAATGAATTGTTCGAAATCGTACTCGCCGTTGGGCGAGCGGTCGCTTTCGCCGTGTCCGCGGGCATCATAGCTGACCGCCTGCCAGCCAATGGCGGCCAGCTGGCGTCCGGTTTCCTGCCAGGCGTACTGTGTCTGGCCGAACCCATGGGCCATCAACACGCACGGCGCGCGATCGTCGCCGTAATAGCGCAGGTTCAGGCGTACGCCGTCGTCAGTCCAGATCTGCCGCCGGCGAATTTCATCATCGTTAAGTTTGCGCACAACGTCCATACGGTATAGTATGGTTTTACCTTTTTGTTAAGTCAATCAGCTTTCATATTTGTCCGGTCGGGGCGTTTAACAAGAGCTCGCTCCTGCGCCGGTGCATCCCAATGTTTTTACAATCGTGGTTCAACATGAGTAAATCAAGCGCAGCGGGTCGTAATATCAACGAAAAACCGTCATTGACGCCGGCCGACTGGGAGCGGGCTGCCCTGAAATTGATTGGCGACAGGGGCGTGGAGGCGCTCAGGGTGGAGCCGCTGGCTCGGCAGATGGGGGTAACCAAGGGCAGCTTCTACTGGCATTTTGCCAGCCGTGACGCGCTTTTGAGCCAGTCGCTGGCGCGCTGGGAACAGCAGGACAGGCAGCAGCTGCAGCAGTCGCTGAGCAGCGCGGAGGCCCCGGTGGAACGGCTCAAGGACTTTGTGTGGCGCACCAGTCGGCAAACGCTGACGCACGCCATTTATGCCGCCTTGTGCTCGTCGCCCGATCATCCGAGCATACGGCCGGTGTTGCAGCGCGTCACGCAGCGGCGGATACGCCACCTGGCCACTGCACTGGCGCAGCTGGGGCTTTCGGAAGAAGAGGCCCGCCACCGCGCCAACCTCATGTATTCAACCTATGTGGGCTATTTGCACCTGCAGGCCCAGGGGCTGCTCCCCGATCAGGACGAGAAGGCCTATGACGACTATGTCCAGCACATCATCAAAACGCTGATTGAAAATTGCCGGGAGTGACGCCGCGTTTTTTGGCAAGAGACAGCGGTCAGCTGCCGGCCGCCCGTTTTGCTGCGACCGGCGGGCTCCATGAGCGGTGCGGGCGCGCCAGGTAATCGCGGCTTTGCATTTCGATCAGCCGTGAAACGGTGCGCTCGAACGGCCCGTTCAGCTGGGTTCCGGTGTACAGCCTGGCCGGTTCGGCGGCGGCTGAAACAATGAGATTGACCGCGCGGTCGTAGCATTCGTCCACCAGGTGGATGAAGCGCCGCGCCGGATTGTTGTCCAAATCCGACATGACGGGAACATCGCTGATCAGCAGGGTTTCAAAACGTCGGGCCAGGTCGATATAGTCGCTGCTGGATCGTGGCCCGCGGCACAGGGTGTCGAAATCAAGCCACACAACCGGTCCCGCGCGCCGCACCGGCACAATTTTTCGGCCGCGAACGGTCAGGGGGGCGCTGCTGGCATTGTTGCCGCGCGCCAGCGAGTCAAAGCGTTCGCGCATGTTTTCCCGGGCCTGCTCGTCAAGCGGGCTGAAAAACACCTTGCTGCGGCGCAGCTCGCGCAGCCGGTAGTCGTTTTCGCTGATCAGCTCCACAACGTCACAGTGCCTTTTCAGGGCGGCAATGGCCGGCAGAAAACGCTGGCGCTGCAGGCCGTTGGCATAAAGCTCACCAGGCGCGCTGTTGCTGGTGGCCACCAGGCACAGGCCGCGCTCGAACAGCCGGGTAAACAGCCCGCCCAGAATCATGGCGTCGCCAATGTCGCTGACGTGCAGCTCGTCAAAACACAGCACCCGGCAGCGCGCGGCAATGTCGGCGGCAATGTCGGGCAGCGGGTCGCGCTGGCCGGCGCGCTGCCCCAGCTCATTTTGGACATGGTCCATGAAGCGGTGAAAGTGGATTCTCCAGACGGGGATTCCGGCGGCTTCAAGGCTGCCGGCAAACAGGTCCATGAGCAGGGTCTTGCCGCGCCCGACGCGGCCGTGCAGGTAGAGGCCCTGAACCGGCCTGTAATGCTTGCGCAAACGGTCCAGCCAGCCGGCTTTTTTGTTGACAAGCTGGTCGAAACAGGTTTGCAGACGATCAACAACGGCCTGCTGGGCCGGGTCGTGCTTCAGCCGGCCGCTTTCGGCCAGCGCCCGATAGCGCACAAGCGGACCATGCTTTTCCATCGGGGTCAGGGCAGGTTGGGGCGCACGTGGTTTTTGATCAGGCCGCGCAAGTCCATCAGGCGGCGGTGGAAAAAGTGGCCGGTGTCTTCCATGACCACAAGGCTGACGGCGTCGGTGCCCATTTGTTCGGCCCAGTCATAGACTGCCTGTGGCGACACGACCTCGTCCTCATCGCCCTGGACCACCAGCCAGGGACAGTCCGGAGCTTCAAGGTCGGCAAAGCCGTAGCGCTCCACGGGGGGGGCAATGGTGATGAGCTGGGCAACCGGCAGACTCTGGGCACCCTTGAGCGCGATATAGGCACCAAATGAAAAGCCGCCCAGCCACAGAACATCGTCAGGGCATGCCCGCCTGACCCAGTCGACCACGGCCAGCAGGTCATCCAGCTCGCCGGCGCCGTCATCGAACTCGCCTTCGCTTTTGCCTACGCCGCGAAAATTGAAGCGCAGCGTGCGCACCCCAAGTTCGCGCAGGCTGCGCTCCATGATGGTCACCACCTTGTTGCGCATGGTGCCGCCATGCTGGGGATGCGGGTGACACAGCACGGCTGTGACTGCGCGCGCTTCATCCGGCTCGGGAACGTCGGCCATGCATTCAAGACGGCCAGCCGGGCCGGCAATGAACAGGTCGGTTGTTTCGGTTGGAAATTGAACGGCGTCTGAACCCATCCTGATACCCTGATAGACAATTGCCAGCGCAATTATTGCGGGGCATCATCATAACCCACTATTCCCGCTGGCTGCAGCGATTTCAGGCATGAATCATCTGGCACATGTGGTACTGGCAGGCCCGGACGAAGGCTTTCGTCTCGGAGCGTTTCTGGGCGATCACGTCAAGGGGCTGCAGGCGCTTGAAAAGCTGCCGTCCAGCTGGGCGGCCGGCGTTCGCCTGCATCGTCACATAGACAGCTTTTGCGATTCACACCCTGCGGTCGCGGAGCTTCTGGAAAATCTCCAGCCGCCGTGGCGGCGCTATGGCGGAATCATTTTTGATGTTCTGTTCGATTTGATGCTGACGCGTCACTGGGACCGGTTCGGTCCGACCGATCTGAACCACATGAATCAGCAGATTAGCCGGATGCTGGCGCGCCATGAAGCCGAGCTGCCGCCACGGCTGGTTCGCTTCAGTCGCTGGGCCAGCCAGCGCAGACTGTGGCTGCGCCTGGGCCAGCGCGACATGCTGAACGAGATCTTTGTGCTGCTGGCGCGTCGCCACGGACGCAGCTGGCCACTGGCCCGGGGACTGAGCCTGCTGGATGCGCATGATGCAGCCATAGAGGCCGCATTTCTGCGCCTGTTTCCCGATCTGATGGAATCGGTCAGGCGTGAGCGGATAAGGCTTTATTCGACCTTGTCGATGATGTAGTCGAGAGCGGCGGCCACCTGCTCATCGTTCAGATCGGCCCGCCCGCCGCGGGCAGGCATGGCGTTGAAGCCTTCTATGGCGTGCGTCAGCAGCGTGTCGTAGCCTTTTTCAAGCTGTTCGTCCCAGGCGCCGGGCTCGGATACAGGCGCTCCTGCGGCACCGGTGTCGTGACAGGCCGCGCAGACCTGGCTGTAAATCATTTCGCCATCGGTGGAGCCGTCGAAAGCGACCTTGTCGACGCTGGCTGCCGCCGCCTTTTCAGCCGCAGCCTGCGCAGCCGCCCGGCCGGTATCGCCGCTGTAGACGCCGGCCACCGGCGCCAGCCGGTCCTTCACAGCGCTTTGTCGTGCTGTGCTGGGCTCGGTGTTGAACTCATACCTGTGAATACCCCAGGCCAGCAGAAGAATGAGTACGGCAAAACCGATCAGCCCGACCTGAACCCAGCTGAATGTTTTGAGGAACCTTTGATCACTTTCGTCAAACACGCCGCGCAGACCTCGTCACTGTTGCAAACCGATGCGCAATCCTGTCGCTTCAAGGATTACCATGGCGGGATTATACAGCCAGCCAGCCCGGCGATGCACCCTCCCTTTATTCCTCAAGCCGCGCTGCCAGCGCGCTTCCGGCCGCGGCACCGGCAAGGGGCAGGCAGCCGGCCAGAAGAATTCCGCTGTCGCCCGGTTCAACCAGCCCGACAACAAGCGCTGCCGGCACGGCCAGGACAAGCCCGGCCAAAACACCCGTCCACGCACTTTTGTTCATGGCTGCTGCCATGGCCCCGGCGGCTGCACCACCCACAAGCCAGACAAGGGCCGGCACGGGCAGCAGCGGCCACGCCAGGGGTTCGGCAGGATAGTCGCTGCTGCTCATCAGCACTGAAGGGGGCAGCAAAACCGCCAGTCCGGCCAGCGCGGCCTCAATCAGAATGACGCCCACCACAAGTCCGGAAGCGATGGCTTTTAGAGCGCGCATGAAGTGTTCTTGTCAGCCGGTGCACTCGCGAGTGTACCAGTTCCACGTCCTGCGCCAGCCACGTGGTTTTTGGCGCGATCTGTTTTTGCCAAGCGGTCAGGCGCTTGGTGAATTCTGTCTTGCAGGGTGATGTGTATGTTCGCGATGAAGCGGCGCATGACCGCTTGACGTGTTTGCAACGCGCCTGTCCAGCCAAACAAATCTCTTAAACAAAGGCGGATGATGTGAATGGACAGCGCTGAAAATGCACCGTTCGACTTGCGCTGCTAGGAGTTCTGTGAACCGGGCCAGTAATACGAGTCGGGGGTGGGGCGCTGTCCGAACACGGCGGTGCCAACGCGGATGAGCGTGGCACCTTCCTCGATGGCCACCTCAAGGTCGCCCGACATGCCCATGGACAGGCCGGCCTGGTCGGGTTGCAGCAAGCCGCGCTCGAGCAGGCGGTCACGCAACTGGCGCAGCCGGGCAAAATCGGGCCGGGCCGCGTCGGTCGTTGAGCCCAGGCGGCCGATGGTCATCAGGCCCACCAGGTTCAGGCCGGAGGCCAGCTGGACGGCTTCAATCAGTTTTTCCGCTGCTTCCGGCGCCACGCCGTACTTGCTTTGTTCACGCGATGTGTTGACCTGAACATGCACGTCAATTGTCCGACGGTCGCGCTCCAGACGGGCCTGCAGCCGGTTGACCAGGCGCAGGCGATCCACCGACTGAATGGCTGAAACAAAACGCAGCGCCTGATTGATCTTGTTGGTTTGCAGGTGGCCGATCATTTCCCAGCGCACGCCGGCGGCCAGATCGGGATGTGCATTGGCCAGCTGCACACTTTTGGCCAACCCTTCCTGAATGCGGTTTTCGCCAAAGCGCATTTGTCCGGCCCGCACGGCTTCGGGCAGCCGGTCTGCGGGAATGGTTTTGGTGGCCAGCAGCAAGGTGACCTCGGCCGGGTCACGCCCGGCATTGCGGCAGGCGGATTC
>DATGSU010000185.1:0-3010 GCA_035302305.1 Wenzhouxiangella sp.
CGAACAGCTGTTTGGTGAAATAATGACCAGTGGCGAGGTGGCCATCAGCGTCCGCCGCGACGGGCGTGAGGTGACGCTGCGGCCCGATCTGGAAAAAATCATGGAGCAAATGCGATCGCCATGAAGCGACTGTTACAGGCCTTTGCGCTGATTGCGCTGCTGGTATCGGCCATTTCGGCTGTTTCTGCCCGGCAGGGAGACGCGGATGACGGCTACGTGCTCAATTTCAAGGACGCCGATATTCGCACCCTGATTTCAGCCGTGGCCGACATGACCGGTCGCTCCATCATTGTCGACCCACAAGTCAGCGGCAAGGTGACGGTCAATTCTTCCAGGCCGCTTGAAGACGATGAGATCTGGGATGTTTTTCAGACCATTTTGCGCGTGCACGGCTACGCTGCCGTCAGCGATGAGCGGGTTGTGCGCGTTGTGCCCGATGTCAATGCCCGCCAGGATGGGCGCGTGCCGGTGGACGACATGGATCTGGCCGGCGATGCGCCGGTTACGCGCATTATTGCGCTGGAGCATGTTGACGCCAGCGAAGTCTCGCAGCTGCTGCGTCAGCTGCTGCCGCAGTCTGCCTTCATGGCCCACCACGAAGCGTCCAACAGCCTGATTATCAGCGACCGGGCGGCCAATATCCGGCGCATCAAGGCCATTGTCGACCGGCTGGACTCCTCCACCGACCGCGAGATCGAGGTCATCAAGCTGTCGCACGCCGATGCGGCCGACGTGGTGCAGCTGATCAACCAGATATATCCGGCCAGCGGAAGCGCCAGGCTGGCCGTGGCCGATGATCGCAGCAACACCATTGTTCTGGCCGGCGACCCGTCGCGTCGCCTGCGCCTGCGCACCCTTGTCAGCCACCTTGATACCCCGCTGGAATCCGAAGGCAGCACGCGCGTGATTTACCTGCGCTATGCCACGGCCGACACCCTGGTGGCTGTTCTGGAAGGCATGCTTGAGTTGGACAGCGATGAGGAAGGCATGAGGGCGCGCATTCAGGCCCATGAAGAAACCAACGCCCTGGTCATCACCGCCTCGCCGTCCGTTTACCGCTCGATTGAATCGGTGGTACGCCAGCTTGACGTGCGCCGTGCCCAGGTTTTGGTCGAGGCCATCATCGCCGAGGTGGCCATGGACACCAGCCGCGAGCTGGGCATTCAGTGGCAGGCCTTTGAGTCGGGCGACAAGGGTTTTTTTGGCGGCACCAACTTCCAGTCGGGCGGCAGCAACATCCTCAACCTCAGCGCCGGGCTTGCCGGTGGCCGCGGCGAGCAGCCGCTGCTGCCGGGGCGCGGGCTCAACCTGGGCTATGTCGGCGGGCGCACCAGTCTTTTGGGCGTGGAAATCCTTGAAATTGGCGGGCTGGCGCGCGCATTGTCCCGTGATTCCAACACCAACGTGCTGTCCACCCCTTCAATCGTGACTTTGGACAATCACGAGGCCAGCATCAATGTCGGCCAGGAAGTTCCTTTTCTGTCGGGCAGCTATTCCACCCAGGGCGTAGCCACCGGCGAGGGGCAGGTCAATCCTTTCCAGACCATCAACCGTGAAGAGATCGGCATCAAGCTGAATGTCACCCCGCACATCAACGAGGGTGACACCATCATGCTTGACATTTCCCAGGAGGTGTCCACTTTGGCGCAGTCGCTGAGCGCGGTTGACCTGGTGACCGACAAGCGCACCATCTCGACGCGCGTCATGGTTCCCGATGGCTCCATACTGGTGCTGGGCGGGCTGATCAGCGATGACCTGGAAGAGAGCTTTGAAGAGGTGCCGGGGCTGGGGCGCATTCCGCTGCTCGGCAATCTGTTCCGCTACAGAACTTCCAGCAAGATCAAGCGCAATCTGATGGTGTTCATACGTCCGCAGATCCTGCATGACCAGGAGCTGATGGACAGCGTAACCCGATCAAAATATACCCATATCCGCGGCATGCAGCTGGATCAGCGCGAGCAGGGCCGCGGGCTGATGAGCAAGGATCAGGCGCCCTTGCTGCCCGAGCTGGAAGCGTTTATGCAGGCCGCGCCCGCAGTCATTGAGTCGGGCGCGGCGGCCGGACCCGATGACGATGAAAGCTGAGTTTCGGCCAGGCTACGGTTTTGCCCGCAAGCGGGGGGTGGCTGTCGCCGGCCGTGACAGCGAGGGTCGGCTGAAGCTGCTGGTTCGCGAGCCGCTTGACATGTCCGCGCTGCAGGAGGTTCGCCGGCACGTGCGCGGGCCTGCGGCCATCGAGCGCCTGCCTGCCAGCGAGTACGAAAAGCAGGTGGCCAGGCTTTATGAGGCCGGTGACGAAGCGGCGCTGGATGCCGCCGAAAACCTGGGTGAGGAACTTGACCTGGCGCGCCTGGCAGAAGATCTGCCCGAGCCGGCCGACCTGCTCGAAAGCGAGGATGACGCCCCCATCATTCGCCTGATCAACGGGGTTTTGACCCAGGGCGTGCGCGAAGGCGCGTCCGATATTCACCTGGAGCCTTTCGAGGAGCGATTGTCCATACGCTTTCGCGTTGACGGCGTGCTGCGCGAAGTGATGTCGCCGGCGCGCGGCCTGGCCGGGCTGATTGTCTCGCGCATCAAGGTTATGGCGCGCCTGGACATTGCCGAAAAACGCCTGCCCCAGGACGGGCGGATTGGCTTGCGCGTGGCCGGCCGGCCGGTGGACGTGCGGGTTTCAACCCTGCCGTCCAGCCATGGTGAAAGAGTGGTTTTGCGCCTGCTCGACAAACAGGCCGGGCGCCTGGACCTGGCCGAGCTGGGCATGGATGAGCAGACCAGGGAGCGCATGGAAGCGCTGATTCACAGGCCGCATGGAATATTGCTGGTGACGGGGCCGACCGGTTCGGGCAAGTCGACCACGCTGTATTCGGCGCTGATGCGCATCAACGATCGCAGCCGCAACATCATGACCATCGAAGACCCGATTGAATATGATCTGGACGGCATTGGCCAGACCCAGGTCAACCCCAGGGTGGACTTGACCTTTGCGCGCGGTCTTCGGGCAATTTTG
>DATGSU010000186.1:0-33718 GCA_035302305.1 Wenzhouxiangella sp.
ACCACCGACCCGGTCACCGCCGACTGCGATGTGGTTGCCCACTTCGCCGAAGAACCGGTTCCGGAATGGACGGTGTCGCCCAGCGTCGGCAGCGGCCAGGGCAGCATCTCACCGGACACCGAACAGACAGTGGATGAAGGCGACACCATCACCTTCACGCTGACGCCGGATACCGGCTACGAGATCGATGAGGTTACCGGCAGCTGCGGCGGCACACTCGATGGCAACGAGTTTGTCACCGACCCGGTTACCGCAGACTGTGACGTCATTGCCCACTTTGCTGAAGAGCCGGTTCCAACATGGACGGTCTCACCGGGCGTTGGCAGCGGCCAGGGCAGCATCTCACCGGACACCGACCAGACAGTGGATGAAGGCGAAACGGCAACCTTCACGCTGATTCCGGATACCGGCTACGAGATCGATGAGGTCACCGGCAGCTGCGGCGGCACACTCGATGGCAACGAGTTTGTCACCGATCCGGTTACCGCAGACTGTGACGTCATTGCCAACTTTATCGATGAGTCTGAAGTTACCTGGACAGTCAGCGCCAGTGTGGGTACCGGCAAGGGAAGAGTTTCTCCGGTTAACCAGACGGTCTACGTAGGCGAAACCGCCACACTCATACTGACTGCCGATACGGGATATTACATTGATGACATTACCGGCAGCTGCGGCGGCACGCGCAGCGGGAACATCTTTGTAACCGACCCGGTCACCGCAGACTGTACTGTAGTGGCCCACTTTGCTGAAGGAGAGGAGCCGGAAGACGAAATCTTCCAGGATCGCTTCGAGCAACCAGCTCCCTGACCACCCGGGCCAGGGAATCAACAGGGACAAGCGCCGGGGCCCTCCCCGGCGCTTTTTCATGTTCGACAGGCAGCACCGCACTCCTGTGTAGCAAAGCCCCGCCACGCCCGCCAAAAGCCGGATACGGCAAGCAAAGTGCAGCGCAGCCGCACAAGGGCGAACGTGCCTGGCAAGAAAGCACGGAGCACAAGCTTGGCGGTTACGCGGTATGAGGGAGTATTGTTGAAATAGAACTTGACGAAAGCAGTCCAATTGACCACAATATGCGGCTTGAAACTTCCCCGGTAGCTCAGCTGGTTAGAGCGGGTGACTGTTAATCACTAGGTCGTTGGTTCGAATCCGACCCGGGGAGCCAGGCAAACAAAGGCCTTGCGCGGTTTTCCGCGCAAGGCCTTTTTTCATTGGTCAGCATATAGTCAGCAGCAAAACAGCATCTGCTGGCGGCGGCTGCCGGGTATCGGCAGCCCAAACCTCGTCAGCCAGGGCTTGAGAACCTGATCAGCTGATAATCATGATTGGGCTTTTGGTGTGCCGGCTGACCTTGTCGCTGACGCTGCCCAGCACCAGGCTTTTCATGCGCGACAGGCCGCGCCGACCCATGATGACCATGATGTCGGGGCTGTCTTCGGTGTAGCGAACAATTTCATCGGCCGGGTCGCCAATAGAGGTTTCTTCCTGCAAATCGACAGGCAGATCATCATCCAGCGCTGCCCGCGCCTTGTCAAAGGCCCGCTGGGCTGCGGTTTGCGCTGTGGTGTCTATATCTGCACGCGACATGCCCGCCATGCCTATCACCTCGACCGAGGCCGATGGAAACACGTAGAAAAGACGCACGGTTGCGCCCAGCGAAGCCGCCATGTCGACAGCAAACCGCGTTGCGCGGCTGGCGCCTTCGGAGCCGTCAACCGGCACCAGAATTTCCTTGATTCTGTGGCTCATCCCAAACTCTCCTGCTTCACGAATAATTTTGTTTAAAGGTATTGTGCCCCGTCGGCAGCAGGCCGGTCTTGACCCTGGGCAAATCAGGCTCCGTGCTCTTCAAGAAGCCCGACAAGGTCTTTTTCTTCCAGCACTTCAATACCAAGGGCCCGGGCGCGATCAAGCTTTGAACCCGGTTTTTCCCCGGCAATGACGGCCGAGGTGTTTTTGGACACGCTGCCGGTGACGCGGGCGCCAAGCGATTCAAGCTTGCTCTTGGCCTCGGAGCGCGTCAGGGCCGCCAGAGCGCCGGTCAGCACATAGGTCTTGCCGTCCAGCGGCAGTGCGCCCTGCGCCTTCACCCTGTCAGGCAGCTGCGGGCTTACACCGGCCTGCAGCAGCTGGTCGATCACGTCCCGATTGCGTTTTTCGGCAAAGAACGCCTGAATATGCTGTGCCACCACCGATCCGACATCGCGCACTTCTTCCAGATCTTCTGCCGCAGCTTCGGCAAGCGCGTCCAGGCCGCCGAAATGCTCGGCCAGTGCCCGGGCCGTCACTTCGCCCACCTCGCGTATTCCCAGCGCAAACAAAAAGCGGCCCAGTGCCGGCCGCTTGCTGGCCTCCAGCGCTGCCAGCAGATTGGCAGCCGACTTTTCGCCCATGCGCTCCAGGCCGACCAGGGTGTCCTTGTCGAGCCGGTATAAATCGGCCGGGCTGTCCACCAGCCCCTGGCTGACCAGCTGGGCAATCAGCTTTTCTCCCAACCCGTCTATATCCATGGCGCTGCGGCTGGCAAAGTGTTCCAGCGCGCGCCGCCGCTGCGCCGGGCAAACAAGACCGCCGGTGCAGCGGACTGCAGCCTCTCCCTCGGCCTGTTCGACCGCCGATCCGCACTCGGGGCACTGATCGGGCATGTGCCAGATTTCAGGCTCGCCCTGGCGGTGTTCGGGAAGGGAACGGATGATTTCCGGTATGACATCGCCGGCCCGCCTGACCACAACATGGTCACCGGGGCGCACGTCCTTGCGCCGGATTTCATCCAGGTTGTGCAGGGTGGCATTGGTTACGGTAACCCCGCCGACAAAAACCGGCTCCAGCCTGGCCACCGGTGTCAGGGTGCCGGTGCGGCCCACCTGCACCTCGATGCTTTCCACCCTGGTAACCTCTTCCTGGGCAGGAAACTTGTGGGCAATGGCCCAGCGCGGCGCGCGCGACACAAACCCCAGCTCTCTTTGGGCATCCAGATCGTTGACCTTGTAGACCACGCCATCAATGTCGTAGTCCAGCTCATCGCGCTTTTCGGCAACACGCCTGTGGTAGGCAAGCAGTTCGTCCAGGCCCCGGGCAAGGCCGGTTTCACTGCTGACAGGAAAACCCATCGCGCGCAGCCGGGCCAGAATCTCGGAATGGTGATCCGGCAATCCTTCGGTGGTGGCCGCCTGGTAGCACATGAAACGCAGCGGTCGCGTTGCCGTGACGCTGGAATCAAGCTGCCTCAGACTGCCCGAGGCGGCATTGCGGGGGTTGACGAAGGTTTTTTCGTCACTGTCTTCCAGCCGCCTGTTCAGGGCCGCAAACCCCGAGCGCGACATGAACACCTCGCCTCTGACTTCAAGCACGTCCGGAACACCGTCGCCTCTCAGAGTCAGCGGTATGGAGCGGATGGTTCGGGCGTTGAGCGTGACATTCTCGCCGCTTGTGCCATCGCCACGGGTCGCCGCCAGAACCAGGCGTCCGTTTTCATAACGCAGGGCGATGGCTACACCGTCGAGCTTGGGCTCAACGCTGTAAACCACCTGGTCGACGTCCAGCGTTTCGCGCACGCGCCGGTCAAACTCAGCCACTTCATCGTCTTCAAAGGCATTGGCCAGCGACAGCATGGCCATGCGGTGTTCCACGGTTTCAAAACCGCTGGCTGGCGGAGCTCCAACGCGCTGGCTGGGCGAATCCGGGGTTATCCATTCCGGGTGTTCGGACTCCAGCCGCTCAAGCTCGCGCAGAAGCCTGTCGTACTGCGCATCCGAAATCTTCGGATCCTCGAGTACGTAGTAGCGGTGGTTGTGATCTTCGAGCTGCTTGCGCAGCTGCTCAATGCGGGAACGGCTGTCTGCGTCGGTCATTGCAGTTTGAGCAGGTCGGATTTGCGGTCGTACTCACGCATGGATTCGCGAACCTGGGCAATGCGCTGGCGCGTCAGCAGGCATTCCGCGTCGTCGAGAACGTCGGCGCTGAGCAGCCTGCCTATGCGCTCACCGGTTGCCAGCATGGCATCCCAGGCGTCAAGGGCGCTTACAGGAGCCGGCAAAACAAGAAACAGCGTCACGCCGGGCGTGCTGAATACATTCCACTGGGAAGGATCAAAATGTCCTGGCGCAGTCAGGTTGGCCATGGAAAAAATTGGCTGCTTTTCGCCTTCCTGCCGCCGGTGAAAGATGTTCATTTCCCCAAAATCGAGACCGGCCTTGATGGCGGCATCCAAAAGTTCGGAGCCGCTGATTTTCTGCTGGTTGCGGCGCCGGATATACAGCGACACGATCTTGTCGGGAGAGTCGTATTGGGCCGGACGCTCCCCTTTCATTCGCGCAGGCGATCCTGCTTCAGGCTCTTCAGATGCTTCTGGTGTTTCGGCCTGCGATGGCTGCGGAGGCGCAAGCTCTTCTGCCCGGTGGCTTTCGGAATCATCGGAACTGTCCGCTTCATCGCCAAGAACCGGCTCGCGCCGGCCTGCTCTCCAGCGCGCATGATTGCGCCTGGACTCACCTTCGGGTCGATGAAAAAGAACGATCAGGGCAAGCACCAGCAAACCGATCACTATGAAGATCAGACGCAGACTGTTCACGGAACTCCAACCTCAGCAACTGCAATGTCTAAAAGTGTAACCGAAGACCTCGAACAAGATTTTGCGGTACTTAACTTTCAGCCAGAGCCACCGCACGGTCAAGGTCAACCGAAACCATGCGCGAAACACCGGGCTCGCGCATGGTGACACCCAGCATCTGATGAGCTGTTTCCATGGTGACCTTGTTGTGCGTGACGATCAGAAACTGAACCTGGTCGGACATTTCACGCACCATGTCCGAAAAACGACTGACGTTGGCGTCGTCAAGCGGCGCATCCACTTCGTCCAGCAAACAGAACGGAGCGGGGTTGAGATTGAAAATTGAGAACACAAAGGAAACCGCCGTCAGCGCCTTTTCGCCGCCCGACAGCAAGTGAATGCGCGCCACCCGCTTGCCCGGCGGACGCGCCATGATGGCCACCCCGGCTGACAGCCAGTCATCACCCACCATTTCGAGGTGTGCATGCCCGCCACCAAACAGGCGGGGGAAAAGGGTTTCCAGGTTCTTGTTGACGTGCTCAAAGGTTTCACGGAAGCGCGTTCGGGTGTCCCGGTCAATGCGGTGAATGGCCTTTTCAAGCGTTTCCAGCGCTTCGACAAGGTCGTCGTTCTGACGATCAAGGTATTCCTTGCGCTCCGATTCCGACTCATATTCGTCAATGGCGGCCAGGTTGACCGGCTCAAGCCGGCGAATCTTTCTTTCAAGCGCTTCGAGCGCCTGCTGCCAGGCTGCCGTTTTGGCGTCTTCAGGAAGCTGTTCAAGCAGTTCTTCAAGGCCGGCGCCAAGTTCATCGACCCTGTCGGCAATGTTTTGCGCCTTCAGCTGTGTTTCCCGCAGCGCCAGCTGGCGCTCGGACTGGGCGGCGCGAATCTTTTCCGCGCTGCTGCTGGCCTGCCGGCGGGCCTCGTCATTTTTGCGCCATTCCGACTCAAGCGCTTCCAGCTTTGTGCGCGCCTCGGCCAGGCGCTTTTCAACTTCCAGACGCTGGTCAAGAAGCCGGTCGCGCTGCTTGCGCTGTTCGGCCACGGGCTGATCGCCCCGCGCCAGCGCCTCGCTAAGCTCAATGTAGCGGGCCTGCAGCAGGCCCACCTGGTTGTCCATGCGCTTGATTGACTGTCGCAGCGAGTCAAGCCCGGCCCTGGCCGAGCCCACCTTCAGCGCCAGTTCCTCGCGCTGCTTTCTGGCCTCTGCGAGACGCTTTCTGGCTTCGCCATACCCGGCTTCAAGCTGCTGGCGCTCCTTTTGCAGGGGTTCGCGTTCGGCCTCGGAGCGCTTCATGTGCTCCAGCGCCTCTTCCAGCTCGCGGCGGGCCGTGCCCACCGCCTCGGTGTCCTCCCGCTGGCGGCTGTTGAGCTTTTCAATTTCTTCAACGGCCGACTGGCGCGCCCTTTCAAGCGCGGCCAGGCGGGAATCGAGGCTGCTCAGCTGCCCCGCCAGGCGTGCATGCTCGCGCTGATCTGTCGCCAGCTGTTCGCGCTTGGCTGCCAGCTGCTGCTCCACATCCCTGCGTTCCTGGCGGGAAGACTCAAGCTGTTTCTCGAGTTCTGAAACTCGCTGATCCTGCTCAAGCAAAGTGTCGCCCAGCGCGCGAATTTGCTGCTCGCGCTCAATCACGCCCTGCTCGGCATCCACACCGGAAGGCTGGCGAAACCAGCCTGGCCCCAGCCACTGCCCGTCGGGGGTAATAACGGATTCGGCTGCGCCCAGCTGCGGCAAAACCTGCCTGGCGGCCTCAAGGTTGGGCGCGCAGCGCACCCTGGCCAAAACAATGCCAACCGCGCCGGCATGCTCAACCTTTTCGGCCAGGGTTCCTGCCTGCCCGGAAACCTCGCGCCGGTCGGAAAGCAGCAGCCCCGATGGCGGGAGATCACCATCAAGCAAGGCGGCCACATCTTCAACCTGTATGGCCTGCAGCCAGTCGGCCAGCACGGCTTCAACGGCCATATTCCATTCGGGCTCTGCCACCCGAATCTGCTTGAGCACCCGCATGCGGGCATCCAGGCCCCGGTTTTTCAGCCAGTCGCCCACCTTGTCTTCACTGCCTGCAGCCCGGTTGAGCAGCTGCAGGGACTCAATGCGGGCCTGGGTCTGGTGGCGGCGGGCGCGGCCTGACTCCAGCTCGTTGCGAAGTTTTTCTATTTGCGTGCGCAGCTCATTCAAGCGCTGCTGGTCAGAATCAACCCCGCCGCGAATTTTCTCAAGCTGGGCTTCCATACCGGTTGTTTTGCGCGCCAGGCGGGCTTTTTCCCCTGACAGTTCCGTCTGCGCAGCCTCACCGCTTTGGCGGTCAAGCGCGCCCAGCCGGGCAGCCGCCTGGTTCATGCGATCGTCCAGGTGGCTGATTCTCTGGCGCAGCAGCTCGGCTCGCCCGGCCGCCGAGCTCGCAGCCTGCTGGTGCTTCTGCCAGCGCTGACGCCAGGCTTCCAGATCGGCTTCCAGCCGCTCAAGTTCTGCCTGGGCCCGGGCCTCGTCCTGGCGGACTTTTTCCAGCTGCGGCTCATGGCTGGCCAGCAGCGCCGTGCTCTGTTCAACCTGGGTTCTGTCAAGGACCAGATGCTGCTTGAGCTCGTTGAGCTGGGTTTCGGTCTCGCCGTGCTCTTTTTGCTGGCGCCGGCGAATTTCCTGCTGATGCTCTATGGCCTGCTCAACCCTGGCAATGGCGCTGGCGACTTCGTAGAGCTCGCCCTGTACACCACCCACCTGTTCGCGGGCCGCGTGCTGCTTCTGGCGCAGAACCTCCAGCTCCTTTTCGGCCTTGCGCTGGGCAGACAGGGCGGCCTGCAGCTGGTTTTCAACTTCGCGCAGGGCTTTTTCATCGGCCCGGGCTTGTGCCTTGAGCTCGCGCCAGCGCAGCGCCAGCAAACGCGCCTCATCCTCGCGGTAGCGGGCCTGCAGCTTTTTGTAGCGCTCGGCGGCGTTGGCCTGCCGTTTGAGCCGCGTCAGCTGCTTGTCCACTTCCTCACGCAGGTCACCCAGCCGATCGAGGTTGTCGCGGGTATGGCGAATGCGGTTTTCGGTTTCACGCCGCCGCTCCTTGTAGCGTGAAATTCCGGCGGCCTCTTCAAGAAAGGCCCGCAGTTCTTCCGGCCTCGCCTCGACAATCTGGGAAATCATGCCCTGTTCGATAATGGCGTAGCTGCGCGGACCAAGCCCGGTGCCCAAAAACAGGTCGGTAATGTCCTTGCGCCGGCAGCGCGTGCCGTTGAGCCAGTAAACAGACTGACCGTCACGCGTAACCTGGCGCTTGACCGAGATTTCCGCATAGTTGGCATATTCACCGCCGGCCCGGCCCGAGCTGTTGTCAAATATCAGCTCGACCGTTGCGGTTGCCACCGGCTTTCGCGACGACGAGCCGGAAAAGATCACGTCGCTCATTGATTCGCCGCGCAGCTGGCGCGCCGAGCTTTCGCCCATCACCCAGCGCACCGCATCGATGATGTTGGACTTGCCGCAGCCGTTGGGCCCGACAATCGCCATCAGATTGGTGGGAAAACTGATTGTCGTCGGCTCCACAAAGGATTTGAAGCCGGACAGTTTCATTGCGGTCAGGCGCATCAGCGATTCGCTTTCAAATAATGTTCTGTGAGCATCAAAAGGGACAAGAAAATACGGCGGGGCTGCCGGCACCCCGCTGCCGGGCGATTGTACCACCCGGCAACCCGACGGCATGCGCCGGCGCGGGACAATGCATGTCAGCCGTCATTGCCCGCCACGGGCGCGTCTTCCAGCGGCAGCATGGGCTTGATGTTTGCCTCTTCCACAAGGGTCTCTGTCAGCGCCTGGCGCTGCTGCTGCCTGAGCGACTGCATAATGCCCTCCCTGACCTGCTCAAACGGAGGCGGCTGCAGCGCGCGCGTTTCCAGAACGCGCACAACATACCAGGCACGACCGTCGCCAAGCGGTACGGGCACCACGTCTCCGGCGGCCGTGTCTTTTATTTGCAATGCAAAGTCCTCGGGCACCTGGCTTTGATCTATCCAGCCCGGTTCGTCCACAGGCAGATTTTCCTCGCCGGCTTTCTGCTGCAATTCCTCATAGTCAAGCTGTCCTTCCTCAATGGCATCAAGCGCCTGCAGCGCCCTGCCCTGCGACGGGTAGCCAACAATGGCAATGCGATACTGGTTGTCGCCCGACAACTTTCGCTGCTGCTCGTAGATATCGCGCGCGTCCTGCTCGGTCAGGCCATCATCGGCAAGCGCCGTGCTTATGTAGTTGGCGTACAGGGTGCGGATTTCAGCCAGGCGCAGCGCAGCCTGCACCCGGGCCTGCCTGTCGACTCCCTCCCGGCGCGCTGCGTTGGCCACCGCCTGAATGCCCACCAGCTCATCAAAAACGGCGCTCATGCGCTCATGGTCGTCGGCCTCAACCCCCTGGCCTTCCATGGCGCGCTCCAGCATGCCCAGCGTGATGGGAACACCATCAACCTCGACCAGCACAACCTGATCCTCACCGGCGGCAAACTCGTGCTTTTCCTGGCCACAGGAGGCAAGAAAAAGCGCGGAAACCAGCAGTGTCAACAACAACCTATTGTTCATTTTCAGAAATCGCCTCAATATTCAGCGCGTGAATGTCAGTTTGCATCAATTCGCCCACGGCTGCATACACCAGCCGGTGCCGGGCCAGCCGTGACAGGCCGGAAAACACGCTGCTGACCACTTTTACGCGAAAATGCCCGCGACCGTCGCGGGCCCCCGGGTGGCCGACATGCAAATGGGACTCGTCAACTATTTCCAGGCTCAGGGGGTCCAGGCTGTCTTCCAGCCGCTGCCTGATCATGGCTGTACGACTCTGGCCGGTCATGGCAGCACCTGAACAAACGGCTGCACCTCAATGCTGCGCCAGGCGCCGCAGTGCAGATACGGATCGGCGTTTGCCCACGCCTGTGCATCTTCCAGGCTGTCAAACTCGGCCACAATCAGCGACCCTGAATGCCCCGCCGGCCCGGGGTCGACAGCGTCTATTGCCGGCATGGGGCCGGCCAGCACAAGGCGACCCTCATCAAGCAGGCTGCGTATTCTTGCCAGATGCCCGTCACGGGCATCACGGCGTTTATTCAGGCTGCTTTCGGCATCGCGGCCCACAATCATGTAAAGCATGTCCGATCTTCAATTACGGTTAACCGGCGTTTATTCTACAGGCGACAGCGCAGCCGGCAACGCGAGTCCGGTTTCAGATTCAGCTTCGACCCTGCGCCCCCAAGGCGCTACACTTGCCCATCATGAGCAACCAACCGCAAACCGGCGCCCGCCAGGAAGAAATGCCCTTTGCCATTGTGCAGGGCTCACCGCTTCTCAAGCTGCCCGATGACCTGTATATTCCGCCGGATGCGCTGGAAGTGTTTCTTGAGGCCTTTGAGGGCCCGCTGGACCTGCTGCTGTACCTGATTCGCCGCCAGAACATTGATATTCTCGATATTCCGGTGGCGGAAATTACGCGCCAGTATACCGGCTATATAGAAATCATGACCGAAATGCGGCTTGAGCTGGCCGCAGAATACCTGGTGATGGCGGCCATACTTGCCGAGATAAAATCAAGAATGCTGCTGCCGCGTCCGCAGCCGGAACATGATGAGGACGAAGAGGATCCGCGCGCCGAGCTGATACGCAGGCTGCAGGAATACGAGCGCTTCAAGAAGGCCGCCCAGGACCTGGACGAGCTGCCGCGCAGCGAGCGCGACATCGCCATGGCCCAGGCCCATGTCGAGGATGCCGGCCAGGTCAGGGTTCCGCCCGAAGTGGACCTGCGCGAGCTGCTGCTGGCGCTGAAAGAAGTCATGGCCCGCGCAGAAATTTTTGCACGGCATCAGATACAGAGCGAACCCCTTTCTGTGCGTGAGCGCATGTCAAGGGTGCTCGACCTGGTCTCAAAAAGCACAAGCTATGTGGAATTTGAAGCCTGTTTTGACCTCTCGGAAGGCCGCGCCGGCGCCGTGGTGACCCTGCTCGCCCTGCTTGAGCTGCTGCGGGAGGGCTTCATTGATCTTGTGCAGCAACAGCTGTTTGACAAAATTTATGTGCGCCGGCCCAGCGGCTAGGCGCGGAAAACAAAAATGAATATCGACTACTTGAAACGCATTGTTGAAGGTGCGCTGCTGGCCACGGCCGAGCCGCTGAGCCTTAACCAGCTCAACGGACTGTTTGACAGCGAAGAGCAGCCCGGCCACGGCAAGCTGCGCCAGGCGCTGGCGGCACTGGACGCCGAGCTTGAGGGGCGCGCGGTGGAGCTCAGAGAGGTTGGCAGCGGCTACAGGCTTCAAATCAGGACATCGCTGACGCCGGTCATTTCAAGACTGTGGGCCGAAAAAACGCCGCGCTATTCGCGTGCGCTGCTGGAAACCCTGGCCATTATTGCCTACCGTCAGCCCGTTACCCGCGCCCAGGTTGAGGAAATACGCGGCGTGGCGCTGAGCTCCAGCATTTTGCGCACCCTGCAGGAGCGTGAATGGGTGCGCGTTGTTGGGCACCGCGACGTCCCCGGCCGCCCCGAATTGCTTGGCACCACCAAAAAATTTCTGGACTATTTCAATCTCAAGTCGCTTGATGAGCTGCCGACACTCGCAGAAATCAAGGATATAGACAATCTGGAGCCGGAGCTGGAGCTGCAGCACCCCGACGCTGACACCGCCGGCCACAAGGATATTTCCAATGAACAAGCCCCGCAGCAAAAAGCACAGCAAGAAGCAGAGCAGGAAACGGACGAAAAAGACGTCCGTGAAAAAGAAACGGTCCCGGCGGCCGGCAGCGAAGACCGGCAGCAGGAAAGCCGTTCGCAAAGCCGGCACGCCAACCCGGGGACAGAGAAAAAAGACCCGCCGGCGCCAGCAGGATCGGGATCGGAGACAGGCAGCGCCACAGGCTGAAACAGCCCGCCTGCAAAAGGTTCTGGCCGCGGCCGGAATGGGATCGCGCCGCAGCCTGGAAGAGCGCATTGAAGCCGGTGAAGTCATGCTTGACGGCAGGCCTGCAAGGCTGGGGGACAGCGTGCGGCACGGCAGCCGGGTGAGCATGGACGGCCGCAGCTGGCGCGCGGAAACACAGCGGCCAGAACACCGCACGCTGGTTTATCACAAGCCGGAAGGTCAAATCACCACGCGCCATGATCCGGAAGGACGGCCGACGGTATTTGACAACCTGCCCAGGCTGGAACACGGCCGCTGGGTGGCCGTTGGGCGGCTTGATATCAATACGGCCGGGCTCCTGGTTCTGACCACGGACGGTGAGCTTGCCAACCGCATGATGCACCCGTCCGGACGCGTTGACCGTGAATACCTGTGCCGCATTCGCGGTGCCGTTGACCAGTCGCAGATCGACAGGCTGCTCAAGGGTGTTAGGCTCAGCGACGGCCCGGCCCGTTTTACCGACATTGTCGCCGGCGAGGTCACCGCCAGCCACAGCTGGTATACGGTGGCGCTCATGGAAGGACGCTACCGTGAAGTGCGGCGCCTGTGGGAAGCTGTGGGCGCCCAGGTGGCGCGCCTCAAGCGGGTGCGTTTCGGACCGGTTTTCCTGCCGCCCCGGCTGCGCAGCGGGCGCTACACAGAACTGTCAAAACAGGACCACAGGGTTCTGCGCGAAGACGTTGGCCTGTCATCGCAGGCTGTCGAAATCACCCTGGTGGAAACAGACAGCTGACCGGTCAGCCAGCCCCTTCATCCAGCTCTTCTTCCAGCCAGCGGTACAGGGTGCGCCGCCCCACGCCCAGCAAGGCGGCTGCCCGGCGCTTGTTGCCATCCACCCTTTCGAGCACATGATGCACATACTGCCGGCGCAGCTCGGTGAGCGTTGGCAGAATGTCTTCGGCGCTCAGCAGGGTTGACAAAACGTCCTCGCCCGACCCGTTGTTTCCAGCCTCGGGCGGCGCTTTCTGAAGCCGTTCCGGCAGGTGCACAACATCGATCTCGCGGCCCTCACAAAAAGTGACCGCCCTTTCCATCGCGTTGCTCAGCTCACGCACGTTGCCGGGCCAGTCATAGTCACGAATGGCGGCCAGGGCGGCGTTGCTGAGAGAGGCCGCCGGCCTTTTGCTGGCCGCGGCAAAGCGGCCCACAAACTGCATGGTCAGCATTTCAAGGTCCTCACCACGATCGCGCAGGGGCGGGACCACCAGCTGAAAGGCCTCGAGCCGGTAATAGAGGTCTTCGCGGAACCGGCCTTCCCTGACCTGCTCGTGAAGATCCCTGTTGGTGGCGGCCACCAGGCGCACGTCAACGCGGTGCTCCCTTTCGGCCCCAACCGGACGGACAGACCCGTCCTGAAGCGCACGCAACAGGCGGGCCTGAAGCGCCAGCGGCATCTCGCCAATCTCATCAAGAAAAAGAGTGCCCCCATCGGCTTCCCTGAACAGCCCCCGACGCGGCCTGTCGGCGCCCGTAAAGGCGCCTTCGGCGTGGCCAAAAAACTCCGACTCCATCAATTCGGCAGGAATGGCAGCGCAGTTGACCGCCAGAAAGGGCTTTCCGCTGCGCGGGCTTTCGGCGTGCACGGCGCGCGCCACCAGATCCTTGCCGGCGCCCGACTCGCCGCCCACCAGCACGGGGCCGTCGGCGCGTGCCACCTGTCGAATGCGATCGAACAGCACCCGCATGACCCGGCTTGAGCCAAGCATGCCGTGGAACGAGTTTGCGCCCAGCAGCTTGCGAAATCTCTGTACCTCATCCTGCAGCTGGCGGTGCTTGATGGCCCGCTCGACGCTGAGCAGGAAATGATCCATATCCAGAGGCTTGGTCAGGAAATTGTCGGCGCCGGCCTTCAGCGATCTGACGGCCCGCTCAACCGTGCCCCAGGCGCTGATCATCAGAACCGCCGGCGGCACATGCCGGCCGCGTACTTCCTCGAGCAGTTCCAGGCCATCCATCCCCGGCAGCTGAAGATCGCTGATCACCAGGTCCGGCTCAAAATCGTCGATGATCTCCAGCGCCTGCTCCGCGCTGGTCTGGGCATCCACAATCCAGCCCTCGGTCTCAAGCTCTTCAACAAGAAGCTCCGTCAGGGCCCGGTCATCCTCGACAAGCAGTATGCGTGCACGCTGGCTCATGCAATGGTCTCTTCAAGCAACAGGACAATGCGGCTGCCGCCCAGCAGCTCACTTTCGCTCACTTCAATGCCGGCCCCGTGCTCTTCTGCCACGCCGTGAACAATGGCCAGGCCCAGCCCCGTGCCGCCCGCCCCCTTGCCGGCCGTATGAAAGGGCTCAAAAATCTTTTCGCGCTGCGATGGCGGCACGCCCGGGCCATCGTCTTCCACCGCAACAAGAATCCGCCGCTCGCCGGCGCAGGCTTCAAGCGTAACCTTCACCCGCGACTGCGCTGCTTCAACCGCATTGCGTATCAAGTTAAGCACGGCATGCTCCAGCCGCAGTTCCCAGCCGCTTGCTTCCAGCCTTGCCGCAGGCGGGCTGTATTCAAGGGCTATTTTTCTGTTTTCACACTCGGGCTGCACGGCAGCCAGCGTCCTTTGCAGCAGGCGGTTCAGATCTATGGTTTGCGGCTCGCTGTGGTCGCTGCGCGAAAACTCCATCAGCTGCGCCACCAGTTCGCGGGTGCGGGCAACCTGCCGACGAATGCGCAGCAGCCGGCGCCGGGCATCTTCGCCCAGTTCGGGTTCGAGCTGAAGCCTGCGCGTATCGCCATCGATAATGGTCAGCGGCGCGCCAAGCTCATGCGCCACCCCCGACGAGAACTGGCCAAGCCGGGCCAGGTTTTGCTGCTCGAGCATGCGACGTTCCATGCGTCTGCGCTCCCGGCGCTGCACGTCAAGCTCATCCGACATTCGGTCCAGGCCATCCAGCATGCGGTTCAGGCCGGCGGCCACCGACGCAATTTCGGTTGGGCCACCCAGGTCGGCCCTGTGGTTGCGCTGGCCCGATTCAATAAGAGCCATGGAGCCAAGCAGATTGCCAACATGTCGCCCCACCGCCAGACGATGCCCAAAAAAAGTGATGAGCAGCATAATGGCCAGCACCCCGCCCCAGGCAAGCAGCCCGCGCGTGCGTATTTTTTTGAGCCGCAGCGCAATTTCGCTTTCCAGCCGCACCACCTGCAGCAGGCCAACAATTCTGCCGGTGGCATCCGTCAGCGGTACAAAATAGGAAAACACGGCCTCGCCCGAAAGATCGGCGTAACGTCCGGTTTCCTCACCGGTTTCAACAAGCTCCAGGGCGGCCATCTGCTCCGGCAGACCCGGTCGGGCTTCCCCGGCGGCGGCAATGCGCTCGCCGTCGGAATCGTACACATAGGCGCCGTAAACCCTGCCGATCTCGAACACTGCGTCCAGGGTGCGGCGAATGCTGTCGACCTGGCCGCGCTGAAGTGCCTGTTCGACCGGTACACGCAGAGCGCGCGCCACCAGCTCAATTTCCTTTTGCAGACGCTTCTCGACCAGGGATTCCACGCCTTCCCAGGTAAACCACACGGCCGTTGCGCCAAACAGCGCCAGCGGCAGCAGCAGCAAAACCACCAGCTGGAATCTGAGGCTCTTGAATGCTTTCAAAATTGTCACATGCGCCATTGTGACACACTAAACGGCTTAAAGCCGCCAGAAAAGAGCAAATCGGGCCAAAAAACGGCTCAAAACCGCCTGGCATGGTTTTTGCATCAGTGAACCTGCAACACATAAACTCACAAAACTGAGGAAACTGACATGAAGATCTTTAACAGACTCAATCTGTTTGCCGCCGCCATTGCGCTGGTTTTTGCAGGCACAACGCTGGCCCAGCAGTCGGCCGAGGACTTTGCACCACCGGCTGAAGAAACTATTGAAGTCAGCGATCAGCAGCTTGAGCAGTTTGCCGATGCCCAGGTTGAAATCGGCTCCATCCAGGAAGACTATTCAGCCAAGCTGATGGAAACCGAAGATCCTGAAGAGGCGCGCGAACTGCAGCAGGAAGCGCAGGATGAAATGACCACCGCCGTTGAAGATGCCGGTCTGGATGTTGAAACCTTCAACAGCATCGCCATGGCCATCCAGAGCAGCCCGGAGCTGCAGCAGAAGCTTTCCACCCTGCTTGAAAACCAGTAAAAACGGTTTTAAGGACGAAAGCCGCGCCTCGCAGGCGCGATCAAAAGGCCGGGCCCGACCCGGCCTTTTGTTTTTGCGGAAAAGCCGGATCAGGCTTCAGGAAATATCCGAGCGCTGCTGCAGGGCCGAAAACAGGGCGATGCCGGCCGCCACCGAAACATTCAGGCTTTCAACCGGGCCCGGCATGGGAATTTCCAAAAGCTCGTCGCACAGTTCACGGGTCAAGCGCCTGAGTCCGTCCTCCTCGCTGCCCAGGACCACAGCCAGCGGCCCCCTGAGCCCGGCACCAAAAAGAGTGTTCCCCGTGCCGGCATCAAGCCCCACGCGCCACACGCCGCTGTCGGCCAGCAAACGCAGGCAGCGGGCCAGATTCACAACGACAATCAGCTCAACCATTTCGGCAGCTCCGGCTGCTGCCCGCCTGGCGGCCGGCGTCAGCCCGGCCGCACGCCGGTCGGGAATAATGACGGCGTTTACGCCTGCAGCAGCGGCGGTGCGCAAGCAGGCACCCAGGTTGTTGGGATCCTGCACACCGTCAAGGACCAAAAACAGCGCCCGGTCATCAAGGCGCTCGAGCATGTCGCGCAGCGTTTGCTCGTTGCCCGGCTGACGCGGCACAAATTCGGCAATCACCCCCTGATGGCGAACCCTGCCGGCGAGCCTGCCCAGCGCCCTGTCGTCTGCCACCTCCACCGTCATGCCGGCGGCGCGCAAATCTTTTTCAAGCGCTTTCAGGCGCGCAGAACCGGGCCTGATCCAAACCCTTACAATGCGCTCGGGCGCCACCTGCAGCAGGCCGGCAACCGCATTGATTCCCATCACCAGCTCGCGCTGCATGGATCAGTCTCCCGAGCCGTTGGAATTGACCAGGCGAAAATCAATCTTGCGCTCGTCAACGCTGACTGCAATCACCTGAACCTTGACGCTGTCGGCCAGCCGGTAGCGCTGCCCGCGACGCTTGCCCGTCAGGCTGGACGCGCGCGGATCAAAGCTGTAATAGTCGTTGGGCAGTTCGGTTACGTGAACCAGCCCGCTGACCGCCAGGCCATCAAGCTCGACGAACAGGCCAAAGCTGGCCACGCCAGTCACCAGGCCATCAAACTCCTCGCCAATATGGCGCTGCATGAACTGGCATTTGAGATGCTCCTCGACATCGCGCCCCGCCTCCTCGGCGCGTCTTTCAGTCCATGAACAGTGACGCCCCAGCTCGTCCATGTCTGCACCGCCGTAGTCAAACCGGCCGGGGCTTTGCCCGCGGCAGGCGTGCTTGATGGCGCGATGCAGAAGAAGATCGGGGTAGCGCCGAATGGGCGAAGTGAAATGCGCATAGTTTTCCAGCGCCAGCCCAAAATGGCCCTTGTTGTCGGGCTGATACACCGCCAGGCTCAGGCTGCGCAACAGCTGGGCGTTAACCAGGGCCTCGTCCGGGCGCCCAACGGCATCGCGCTGAATGGCAGCGAACTGCCCGGGCTCGGGGTGCTCACGCCAGCGCACTTTCAGGCCGCTGCCGCGCAAAAACTCTTCAAGTGCCTCAAGCTTGTCGGCCGGCGGCGGCTCGTGTACACGAAACAGCATGGGCAGCTTTTGCCTGCCAACAAACCTGGCTGCCTCGACGTTGGCGGCAATCATCAGCTCTTCAATCAGCCGGTGCTCATCGCCCCTGCGCTGCAGGCCAATATCAACCACCTGCCCTTTTTCATCAAACCTGAACTCGGCCTGCTGCGAGTCGAAATCAAGCGCGCCGCGCCGTTCGCGCAGCCGCAGACGCAGGCGGTAGGCGTCATAAAGGGCCTGCAGCGAGGACAGCACGTGACCGTAGCGTTCAACCAGTTCGGGGTCGCCGATATCCATGATGCGGCGCACCTGGCTGTAGGTCAGCCGCGCCCTGGACCGCATCACCCCTTCGTAAAAGCGGCTGGAGGTTACCCGGCCGCGGCTGTTGATGCGCATCTCGCACACCATGCACAGGCGATCGACATCGGGGTTGAGCGAGCACAGCCCGTTGGACAGGGCCACGGGCAGCATGGGAATGACGCGATCGGGGAAATAAACCGAGTTTCCGCGTTCAGCCGCTTCCTTGTCCAGCGCGCTGCCCGGCTTTACGTATTCGGCCACATCGGCAATGGCCACAAGCACGCGAAAACCGTCGCCCAGCGGTTCGGCAAAAACCGCGTCATCAAAATCCCGCGCATCGGCACCGTCAATGGTCAGCAGCGGTACATCGCGCAGATCAACGCGTCCGTGGGCGGCTTTCTCATCGATCCGGCGCCCGAATGCCTCCGCTTCGTGCAGCGCCTCTTCAGAAAAATCAACCGGCAGCTGGTGGGAATGTATGGCAATCTCGGTGGCCATGCCGGGCTCGTCGGCGTCACCCAGCACAGCAACGATTCTGCCCACTGCAGAACGCTTGAGAGTTGGCGGCTTGTCAATTCTTGCCACCACAATCTGCCCCGGGCTGGCCTGTTTTTCATCGCCGGCCGGCAGAATGATGTCCTGCGTCAGGCGCGGATCGTCGGGAACAACCACCGCCACGCCCGCATCGACCAGCAGGCGCCCCACAACCTGCTGGTGGGCGCGCTCGATGACTTCCACCACCGCCCCTTCGCGGCGCCCGCGCCTGTCAACCGCTGTTACCGCCGCCAAAACCCGATCGCCGTTGAAAACCTGGCGCATTTGTCGCGGCGACAGGTAAAGATCCTCGTCGTCGCCCTCGACCACCACAAAGCCATAACCGTCGGGGTGAGCGCTGATGCGACCGGGCACCAAATCCATCTGTGACGGAAAGCCGTAGGCCGCGCGCCGGTTTCTGACCAGCTCGCCTGCCGCAACCATTTCCATGAGCACGGGGCTGAGGCGCTGATCGGACTGGGCCTTGTCAAGGCCAAAAACATGGGAAAGCTGGCGGCGTGTAACGGGTCGGCCAGCTTCTTCCAGAGCCCGGCGAATTTGTGCACGCCGGATATGCGGTTTGTTTGAACTCATTGGCGGCATTGTACCTGTATGGCGGCCTTTTACCGGCAACTTTGGCCAATGGAGTTGACCCTGCCGCCCAGAACACCATAATGAACGACTGCCACCGACACGAAAGCAGCCATGTCGACAGATTCGCCAACAGAACAATCAAAACCACCCAACCGGCCGCTGCGCCCTGCAGCCGTACTGGCTGCTGGCGTCCTGCTGCTGATTCTTTCCGGCTGCAGTCTGACCGAGCAAAAGCCCGACGCTTCACCGGCTGCGGCCACACAGGCCCCCGCGCTGCCGGCTGCCGACAGACCCGACCCCTTCGCCATAGTGGAAGACTCCATACGCCACCTTGACGCCGGCGCAGCCGCGGAAAAGCCCGCAACCCGTCCGCCCCATCTGTGGGCGCGAATTGTGGACCGCTTCGAGTTTGCCCAGTGCGAAACGGGCTCACGCGCCGACCAGTGGGCCCGCTGGTACGGAGAGCGCGACGAATACATGCAGCGCGTTCTCGGCCGCGCCAGGCCGTGGCTGTACGATATTGCCGATCAGCTGGACACACGGCAGCTGCCCGGCGAGCTGGCGCTGCTGCCCATTGTCGAGTCGGCCTATGATTCCTTTGCCTACTCGCGCGGCCGGGCGGCCGGCCCCTGGCAATTTGTAAGCGCCACGGCCCGCGACCGCGGGCTGATCATCAACGACTACTACGACGGGCGCCGCGACCCCTGGGCCTCAACACGGGCGGCGCTTGACTACCTTGAATATCTGGAAAACAGGTTCGGCGACTGGAACCTGGCGCTGGCAGCCTACAACGGCGGCCAGGGAAGAGTTGGAAGAGCCATCGAGAAAAATCGCAAAAAAGGTCTTCCCACCGATTGGAACCAGCTCCCCCTGCCGCGTGAAACCCTGGCCTATGTGCCCAAACTGCACGGGCTGGGCTGTCTGTTTTCCCGGCCCGAACAATATGGTTTCAGGGTGCCGGTCTGGGACAACCGGCCGCGGGTTGAGCGCCTGGAGCTGGATCATCCTGTTGATATTGTCGCCTTTTCAGCCGCCGCCGGCATCAGCATTGCCGACCTGGTTGCCGCCAATCCCGGGCTCAGCGGACACATGACCTCACCTGAAGGCCCGCACCATCTCATGGTGCCCGTTTTGAAGGCCGACAGGGCCCGCGCAGCCCTGAAGACGCTTGATCCGGTGGACATGCAGCAGTGGCAGCAGATCAGCGTCAGGCCCGGGGATACGCTGTCTCATCTGGCGGCCAGGCACGGCACAACGGTTGACAGGCTCCGCGCAGCAAACAATCTCAACAGCGACTTTCTGCGTGCCGGGCAAACACTGCGCCTGGCGACCGTTGCCAGCGCGCCCAAAAACCCCGAATACGCGCAGCGCTATGCCGAGCTGGAAACACTGCACCAGCGGCTTTTGCCAACCGAGCGCTATCAGCACCAGGTCCAGCCAGGCGAAAGCCTGTGGCAAATTGCACGCAATTACAGCGTGACAGTCGATGAACTCAAGCGCTGGAACGGCATCAGCGGAACGATGATCCGTCCCGGCGATCGCATTGTCATCAACATGACCCATCCGGCCGCAATCAAAACCCGGCGCTACACCGTAAAAAATGGTGACTCCCTGTGGGTCATTGCCCGGCGCCACAACGTTTCGGTCAAGGAGCTGATGCGCTGGAACGGGCTGGCAAACGGTGCTGTTCTGCAGCCGGGCCAGACATTGACCATTCATGGAGGCCGCAGCAGTGCCTGAACGCCCGTTGACTCTTGCCGTGTTTGCCGCTGCCCTGCTGCTGGCTGCCACAGCTGGAGCAGACACGCCGCACATCACTTTTGACGGCACCGCCACCCAGGGCGGGCTGCTGATTGCCCACGCGCCGGGTGCAAGTTCTGCCACGGTTGATGGCAAGGCCGTTCAGCTGACCGACGACGGGCGCTTTTTGATTGCCATCGCCCGCGACCGAACCGATCCGGTAAAGGTGGCCGTTACCCTGCCCGGCGGGCAGCAGGCGGAACATGATGTAGTGCCGGAAAAGCGCCAGTTTGACATCCAAAGAATCGATGGCCTGCCCCAGGACAGGGTGACCCCGCCCGAGCATGTTCTGGAGCGCATTCGCAATGACAACGAGCTGACCCGCCAGGCCAGAAAAAGACGCGATGCGCGCACCGACTGGGCCGCAGGCTTCAGCTGGCCGCTGACCGGCCGGATTACCGGCGTTTACGGCAGCCAGCGCATTCTCAATGGCGAACCGCGCAACCCGCACTGGGGGCTGGACATTGCCGCGCCCACCGGCACGAAAGTAAAGGCGCCGGCGCCCGGCATTGTCACCCTGGCTCACAGCGACATGTATTTTTCGGGCGGCACCCTGTTCATCGATCACGGTCATGGCCTGGTCTCGGCCTTTTTGCACCTGAGCGCCCTGGATGTGGAAGTGGGTGACGTGGTGGAACGCGGCCAGACGATTGCGCGGGTTGGCGCCACCGGCCGGGCCACCGGGCCGCATCTGGACTGGCGAGTCAACCTGGGCAGTATTCGCATTGACCCGGCCCTGCTCGTTGACTGGAACGAGAACCCCTATGCCGAACAGCCGCGCTGACGCAGGCTCAATGCCTGTCTCCCCTGCCCTGGTGCGGCCGCAGCACGGCCCGGCATTCAGGCGCGCCCTGCGGCTGCTGACCGCAGCCCTGCCGCTTGTTTTCATTCTGGGCGGCTGTGCAGACATGGGCGCTCGAAAAGACCCCTCGCCGGCCAGCGACAACCTGCAGCTGCTTGAACAGATTGCGGGCCGCATGCCGGGCGACTACACCAGCGCCGGCAGTCACGGTTCGCCGGGCCAGCTGCTGTCCATACAGCACCAGACAGGCGCCGGCAGCACCACTCTGGAGCTTTTGATTACCCAGTACAGCCCCGGTGACGAACATCGCCGGCGTTTTGTCCTCAGCCTGATGCCGGCGGAAATTGCCGACCGCCTTGACGGCAGCCTGGCTCTGCTTGACGCCGAAAACCGCCCGCGCCGCAGCTGCCGAATGAAATTTCACGCCACCTCGCAAAGCCTGGTGGGCGAAACCAGCCCCGAGGAATGCCTGTTTGGCCAGGGCGCTGAACAAGTCGGGCTGCTGAAGGAGATTTCATTTGACGGCGACCGGATCGACATTGGCGACCGGCTGATCAACGCCCAAACCGGGCAAGCCCAAACGCCGGACCAGGTCATCACCTTTTTGCCTGCGCTTCACTATTCCGGCTGGGCCGGCGAGCGCGACGGCAGCAGCTGGCGCGTGGCGCGTGAATTCACGCTTGTGCCCGGCCATGCGGGGGTGCAGCTCAGGGACGCCGCCGGAATGGCGCTGGGAAAAACGGCCCGGCTGGCCTACTACCGCCTGGACAACAACAGCGATACGGATCTGCTGCGCCTGACCATTACAGACACTGACAGCGGCGAGCAAATCGCCGAAGCCTGGGCCGAGCCCGGCTCGAACAGCATCGGGCTGTCGCTGCCCGAGTTTCAAATCGGGTTGACCTCAAAAGACGGCCGTTGACGGTGCCCGTCATTGTCAGCCGGCCGCGCGCTGGCGGCCGGTGAGGAGCGGCCCAAATTCCCCAATCAGTTGTCGCGCCAGCCCGAAGGCTGACCGTCTATGGGCATGTAGCCGTTTTCAACCCCCTTGGTCACAATGGCAACGGCATTGTGGGCATGCAGACTTTCAAAATGACGACAGCGCACCCAGTAGTCGGTCACCCGCTTCTGGCTTTCAAGCTCATTTTGCACCCGGCGGGCGGCGTCTTCGCAAAACATCATGTTCTGGCCGTTGAGGCGCGCAAAAGCCTGTTCGTCCTCGCGCTTGACCGCTGCCTGAACCGGCGTCTTGAGCGCGTCTTCAAGCGCATCGATCATTTCCACAAAGGGGAAGGCCTCAAAACTTGGTGCCAGCTGCAAACGCACATCGGCGGCGCTGCGCTGGCTGTGCGGCGTGGCCGTGCTGCCCTTCTCGCTGCCCAGCCAGTCGATCACGCTTTCCACATCCACTTCGCCGTTGCGGCCAAAATCGCGACCAAATTCTTCCTGGAGCAGCTGGCGGGCCAGCGCACCGGAACAGGGGCAGGTGCTGGAATAGGTGATCTGCAGCGCCATTTCAACGGTAAACTCATCCTGGTCCATGCTGGCAATCAGGCTGATGGGATAACGCCGCCAGCCGTAATTGTCGCTGATCAGCGACTTGCGGCTCAGCATGTAGTCAAAGTCCAGGCGCACCAGCGCCCGCGTGCTCAGCCCTTCGTGTGAAACCAGAAAATCACGCAAAAGATGCCTCAGCAGCGCCGGCGTCAGCGTGTGATCGGCCAGCGCCTCGTGCAGATGCAAATACAGTCTGGACATGTGGATGCCGCGCTTGTCCGGCCGCCCCAGATTGACAAAGGCGCCCACCCGCGCGCTGGTCTGCATGCGCTCGCCGTCGCCGCCATCAAGAAACACGGGCAGCTCAATGCTGTTCATGCCAACCCAGTCAAGTCGTCCGGCGACCTGTACTTTGGCATCGGCGGCCACGTCGGGCATTTCAGCAGGTTTCAAATTCTTGTCCATTCAAATCATTCTCGTAAAGGGTTCAAAACTGTCGGGCCTGACGACCGGACACCGCCATTGTACGCCAGGCAAAAAAAACACACTGTCTGCAATCCGTCCAGGGCTGCTGCGCGGACCATTCCGCTCCGGGCCGGTAATCGGCAAGGACCTGATCCGGCCCGACTACGATGGTTCAACAATACGCCGGCGCGCCCAAGCACATCGTGTCCCATACGTCGTGTCCAAGTACATGGGGCCGGAATACATGTTTTGAAAGACCCGCCCAGCTGCGGCATGGCTGCTGAGAGCATGCGGCCATAAAAGAGTTCCGGCCGGCAGCAGTCGGGCATTTATAAATGCCCGCGCCGACGCAAAACCGGTCATTTGCCCGTTTACTGCAGAATGCGGCCGCCGGCTTGTTAAGCTGGGCCTGTGCCGAACTGACTCAGGCTGGAGATGAAAATGAGCGGTCAACCTCTTTTTACACTGTCCGACCAACAGCTCTTTCGCACCCGGGCTCGTATTGGCCAAAACTGGTGCAATGCCGACAGTCGGGCCACGGCCGAGGTCCGCGACCCGGCCACCGGAAAGCTGCTGGGCACGGTTCCCGACATGGGCGCGGCCGAAACCCGCCGCGCCATTGATGCCGCCGCCGATGCGCTCCCCGGCTGGGCCGCCAAAAGCGCCACCGAGCGCGCCAGGCGGCTGCGGGCACTCAATGACTTGATGCTGGCCCACAGGGAAGACCTGGCCATGCTGATGACGGCCGAAGGCGGCAAGCCCATAGTCGAGGCGCGCGGAGAAATTGACTACTCGGCCTCGTTTATCGAGTGGTTTGCCGAAGAAGGCAAGCGCGCCTACGGCGACGTCATCCCGGGCCATCAGGCCGACAAGCGCATTGTCGTCACCCGTCAGCCCGTCGGCGTGGTGGCCGCCATCACGCCCTGGAACTTTCCTTCGGCCATGCTCGGCCGCAAGCTGGGCGCGGCGCTGGCGGCCGGCTGCACCATGGTGTGCAAGCCGGCGCTGGAAACGCCATTTTCCGCCCTGGCGCTGGCCGAGCTGGCCGATCGCGCCGGAATTCCACCAGGCGTCATCAACATCGTTACCGGCAAGGACTCCAAAGCCATAGGCAAGGAAATGACCGGCAACCCCAAGGTGCGCAAGCTGAGCTTTACCGGCTCAACGCGGGTCGGCAAGCTGCTGATGGAACAATGTGCCGGCACCCTCAAGCGCGTATCGCTGGAACTGGGCGGCAATGCGCCGTTCATCGTGTTTGACGATGCCGACATCAGCGCTGCCGTCGAAGGTGCCGTGGCCAGCAAGTTTCGCAACAGCGGCCAAACCTGCGTCTGCGCCAACCGCTTTCTCGTTCAGCGCGGCATTTACGATGAATTTGCCGAGCAGCTGGTCGAGGCCGTCAAGCAGCTCAAGGTCGGCAACGGCATGAACGAGGACAGTCAACAGGGGCCGCTGATCAATGAACAGGGGCTGGAGAAGGTCAAAAAACACGTTCAGGACGCCGTCGACCACGGCGCCAGAGTGCTGCTGGGCGGCCGGCCTCACCAGCTGGGCGGCACCTTCTTTGAACCCACCGTCATTGCCGATGCCACGTCCGACATGCTCATCGCCCGTGAAGAAACCTTCGGCCCCGTGGCTGCCCTGTTTCCCTTCGAGCATGAAGACGAAGCCATTGCTCTGGCCAACGACACTGAAAGCGGACTGGCCTCCTATATGTACACCCGCGACCTTGAGCGCAGCTGGCGCGCCAGAGAAGCACTGGAGTACGGCATTGTCGGGCTCAACACCGGCCTTATTTCCACCACCGTGGCGCCGTTTGGCGGCATCAAGCAGTCGGGCATGGGCTCGGAAGGCTCCAAATACGGGCTGGATGACTACACCGTGCTCAAATACACCTGCATTGGCGGCATTGAGCCTTCAACATGAAAGCTGTGCGAGCCGCCCTGCTGACCTTGTTTGTCGCCACGGGCTTTTTGCGCCCTTGAGCAGCACAATGTCGAAATGGCTACTTTATGGCCACTTTATGCCTACAAAACAAAAAAGCCCGGCCTGGGCCGAGCTTTCAAGTCATTGAATTAATTGGTCGGAGCGGCGAGATTCGAACTCGCGACCCCCACAACCCCATTGTGGTGCGCTACCAGGCTGCGCTACGCTCCGACCGAAGTTTCAAGGGGTTTTGAATCAGGGCATTCTAACCGTTTTCAGCGCAGGATGCGAGACCAAAAACGCCGCGCGTCCAAAATTTGTGCCCCGATTGTTTTGGTGACGCCACGCCTAGTGCCGCAGGGCGTCAAGCACCTCTTCCAGTTCAATTCTGATCTGTCTGACCAGCTGCTGGCTGCGCGAGGCGTCATTTTGCGCCTTGTTGCCTTCCAGGCGCTGGCGGGCCCCCTGGATGGTAAAGCCCTGCTCGTGCAGCAGGCTGCGAATTTGCCTGACCAGAAGCACGTCGTGGCGCTGGTAATAGCGCCGGTTGCCGCGCCGCTTGACCGGTTTGAGCTGGGGGAATTCCTGTTCCCAGTAGCGCAGGACATGAGGCTTGACCGCACACAACTCGCTGACTTCACCAATGGTGAAATAACGCTTGGCCGGAATTGCGGGCAGTTCCTGATTACTCCTCGGGTCCAGCATAGGCCTCCACTCTTGTCCTCAGTTTCTGTCCGGGCCGAAAGGTGACCACGCGGCGGGCGGAAATGGGTATTTCCTCACCGGTTTTGGGGTTGCGGCCGGGCCGCTCCCTTTTGTCGCGCAACTGAAAGTTGCCAAAGCCTGAAATCTTGACCGGCTCTCCGCTCTCAAGCGTGCTGCCGATGGTTTCAAACCATGCGTCCACAAATTCCTTGGCTTCGCGTTTGTTTAGCCCAACCTCGTCAAAAAGGGCCGAGGCAAGGTCTGCTTTTGTCAGTGACATCCCCTTATCATCCTCTCAGTTTTGCACCAAAGTGGTTTTTCAGGCTGTCCAACACGCGCTCAACCAAAGCATCGACCTCATCGTCTCTTAGGGTGCGCGAAACGTCACGCAAAATCAACCCTATAGCCAGACTTCTGTAACCTTTGTCGATTCCCTTTCCCCGATACTGGTCAAATATAACGCAATCTTCCAGCAAAGTGCCAGCTGTTTCCCGAATGGATTTCACAAGGCTGGCAGCGGAATGATGATCGGCCACCACCAGCGCGATGTCGCGGCGCACGCCGGGATAGCGTCCGCTGTCGTGGTGCCGGGGCAGACGGCGCTCTGAAACAGCGGCCAGCGACAGCTCGGCCACAAAAACGGCCTGGTCCAGATCCAGCTTTTCGGCCAGCGCAGGATGCAGCTGACCAAGCCAGCCGGCAGCCCGACCGTTTATCAGCAGCTCGGCGGCCTGGCCGGGATGCAGCCAGGGCGCATCCGATTTTTTGAAGCTGATGTCTCCGGCGACGGCGTTGAATTCAATGAGGCTTTCGATTTCGCCCTTCAGGTCAAAAAAGTCCACCGGCTGGCCGGCTGTGCTGAAATGTTCGGCCTGAAGCCGGCCGGTCATCAAAATACCCAGGCGCAGGCTCTCTTCAAAGCCGCTTTTTGCGCTGGCAAAGCAGTGGCCTGTTTCAAACAGCCGAAACGAATCGATCTGGCGGCGCAAATTGCGCGCGGCAACCTCGACCATGCCCGGCACCAGGCTGGTTCTGAGCACGGCCATTTCGGCACTCATGGGGTTGGCCAGCGGCTGGGCCCGGTCATCCATGGCAAATGCCGACAGCAGCTTGCGGCTTACAAAGCTCCAGGCAATGACTTCGTGAAAGCCGCGCGCGGCCAGCTGCTCGCGCAGCTGCTCTTCCTGCAGCTGTGTTTCTGCCGGCGGCTGAACAATGATTTCGCCACCGGGGTGGCGCGCAGGCAGCCTGTTGTAGCCGTAGATACGCGCCACCTCTTCAATCAGGTCGGCTTCAATGGCGATATCGCTGCGCGTGCTGGGCGGCGTAACCTCAAACACATCTTCATGCCGGCTGACCTGCATACCAAGGCGTTCGAAAACATCGTTGACAACGGCAGCAGACAGCGCGGTTCCAAGCAGCCGGTTGAGGCGCGACAAGCGCATTGTCACGGCTTTGGGCACGGGCAGGCGGGCTTTGTCGCAGGCCTCGGCAACCGGGCCCGGGCGACCACCGGCCAGTTCCATGATCAGACGGGTGGCACGCTCCATGGCCAGGCGCGGCAATTGCGGATCGACCCCGCGCTCGAAGCGGTGCGACGATTCCGTTGCCAGCCCCAGCCGGCGCGCCTTGCCCCCCACCACCTCTGGGTTGAACCAGGCGGCTTCCAGGAGAATATTGCGGGTGTCATCGCCCACTGCCGAGTCCTGGCCACCCATGATGCCCGCCAGCGCCAGCGGACGCTGTTCATCGGCAATCATCAGCATGTCGTCATCGGCCTTGATGGTCTGGCCGTCAAGCAGGGTCAACGGCTCATCCTGTTCGGCCTGGCGCACGACAATTTTCCGGCCAATGCTGTCGAGATCAAATGCGTGCATGGGCTGACCCAGCTCCAGCAGCACATAGTTGGTTACATCAACAATGATTCCCAGACTGCGGATTCCGGAACGCCGCAGGCGCTCGCGCATCCACAGCGGCGTTTGTGCCCCCACGTTCACGCCCTCGACAACGCGTCCGATATAGCGCGGGCAGTTTTCCGGGCTGGCCAGCTCAATTTCGACCTGGCGATCAGTCTCGGCCGGCACAGGCTCAATTTCAACGGGGTTGACCGGCTTTTCCGTCAGCGCCGCAAGTTCGGCCGCCAGTCCGCGCACCGACAGACAGTCGCCGCGGTTGGGCGTCAGATCAATTTCAAGAATCGTGTCGTCAAGTTGAAGATATTCAGCCAGCGGCTGGCCGTCGGGCGCGTCGTCGGGCAGTTCCATGATGCCGTCGCCACCGTCGCCCAAGCCCAGCTCATTGGCCGAGCACAGCATGCCTTCTGAGGCCACGCCGCGCAGCCTGGCGGGCTTTATGGTCAGGCCGCCGGGCAGCGTTGCACCCGCCCTGGCCAGGGCGGTCCTCAGCCCGACACGGGCATTGGCGGCGCCGCAGACAATGGAATATTCACTGTCGCCGGCCACCACCCGGCACACCCGCAGGCGGTCGGCGTCGGGATGGGGCTCAACGCCGTCAATGCGCGCCACCACCACGTGGTCGAGCGGCGGCGCAGCGTCTTCCAGCCCGTCAACCTCAAGCCCCGCCATGGTCAGGCGCTCAGCCAATTGTTCAACATCAAGACCGGTCCCGACCCATTCGTCGAGCCACTGATGACTGATTTTCATTGGAATCCTTTAGCGGAACTGGCGCAAAAAGCGCAGATCATTGTCAAAAAAGAGGCGCAGGTCATCAACCTGGTAGCGCAGCATGGCAAAGCGTTCCACGCCCAGCCCGAATGCATAGCCCGTGTATTCCTCGGAGTCTATCCCGCAGTTTTCGAGCACGTTGGGATGCACCATGCCGCAACCGAGCACTTCCAGCCAGTTGCCGGTGCTGCCATCGGCGTTGCGCCAGCGAATATCAACTTCGGCCGACGGCTCGGTAAACGGAAAATAGGACGGTCGCAGGCGCATCTCCAGGTCGTCTTCGAAGAATGCGTTGACAAAGTCCGCCAGCATGCCCTTGAGATCGGCAAAGGTCACATTGCGGTCGACCAAAAGGCCTTCAACCTGATGAAACTGCGGCGTATGGGTCTGGTCGGAATCGGACCTGAAAACACGTCCGGGCGCCACGATTCTAACCGGCGCGCCCTGCTCCTTCATCACCCGTATCTGCACCGGCGAGGTATGGGTTCTCAGCAGCCGGCCGTCGGGCAGATAGAAAGTATCGTGCATGGCCCGCGCCGGGTGGTTGTCGGGGAAATTCAGGGCCTCGAAGTTGTGGTAGTCATCCTCGACTTCCGGCCCCGTGGCCACCTCAAAGCCCAGCCGCCTGAATATCTCCAGCAGCCTTTCCATGGCCCGGCTGACGGGGTGGATGCCACCAACCGGACTCTTTCTGCCCGGCAGGGTGACATCAACGGCCTCCCTGGCCAGCGCCTGGTCCAGCCGCTGGCGCGCAAGCTCGGAGGCGCGTTCGGAAATGGCCTTTTCAAGCGCCTGCTTGGCGCGGTTAATGCTTTGCCCGGCTTCGCGGCGCTGCTCCGGCGGGAGCTTGCCTACTGACTTGAGCCGGGTGGTCAGCTCGCCCTTCTTGCCAAGGAGACGCACCCTGACCTGATCCAGGGCGCGTTCATCGGGGGCGGAAGCCACCTGCTCGAGGGCGTCCTCGAGCAGGCCTTGCGATGATACGGCTCCCATGCTCAGCCCAGGCTGGACTGAGCTTTTTCGGCCAAAGCCTTGAAGGCCATCTTGTCGTGCACGGCCAGGTCGGCAAGCACCTTGCGGTCAATGCCGATCTCGGCGCGCTTGAGGCCGTTGATAAAGCGGCTGTACGACAGACCGTGTTCGCGGGCAGCCGCGTTGATGCGCTGAATCCACAGGCTGCGGAAGTCGCGCTTGCGCTGGCGGCGGTCACGGTAGCTGTACTGGCCGGCCTTGATGACAGCCTGCTTGGCTATGCGAAACGACTTGCGGCGGGCACCATAATAGCCCTTGGCCCGGCCCAGCACCTTGCGGTGGCGGCGACGGGCGGATACAGAACGTTTTACTCTTGCCATGATCGCTCTCCGTTAAAGGTTTGGCAGCAGTTGACGCACGCTTTTTTCATCGGCCTTGCTGACCAGGGTGGTCGAACGCAGGCGGCGCTTGCGCTTGGTGCTTTTCTTGGTGAGGATATGGCTGTGGTTGGCGCGCTTGCGCTTGATGCGCCCGCGTCCGGTTGCCCGGAAGCGCTTGGCGGCGCCACGGTTGGTTTTCAGCTTGGGCATTTCATGCTCCTGTTGTTTTACCTTCGTGCAGCGGTTTCGGAACCACCCGAAACTCTTGGGGGCTGCATTCCAGCTAATGATTTTTGACGGACCCTTGCCCGCCAGTCTTTTACTTCACTTGCTTCAGGACCCTCTTCGGGGCGCCAGCATCATGACCATCTGCCGCCCTTCCATGCGCGGGCGCTGTTCCACGACGACCTCGTCGTTCATGTCGCCCTCGACCCGGTTCAACAGGTCGCGGCCCAGGTCCTGGTGGGCCATTTCACGGCCGCGGAAGCGAACTGTCACCTTGACCTTGTTGCCCTCCTCGATGAAGCGACGCAGGTTGCGCATCTTGACTTCGTAGTCATGATCATCGGTTCCAGGGCGAAACTTCACTTCCTTGACCTGAATCTGTTTTTGTCTCCTGCGCGCGGCCTGTGCCCTCTTGGACTGTTCAAAACGATACTTGCCCCAGTCCATGATGCGACATACAGGAGGCTTGGCCTGGGGAGCGATTTCCACCAAATCCATGCCTTCTTCCGCGGCCCGTGCCAGCGCTGCCTCTATCCCCATGACGCCGATCTGGTCGCCGTCAGAGCCCACCACCCGAACCTCGCGAGTCGTGATTTCCTCATTGCGCCGGGTATGTTTATTGCTTGCGATGTGTACTTCTCCTGAATAAATTAACTGTCGAAAACGGCAGCTCAGGCCGGCTCGGCCGGGCCTCTGTGTGCTGCCTGGACGGACAGGTGATCGATCAGCGCGTCAATTGACATCACGCCAAGATCACTGCCGTCAAGCAAACGGACGGCCACCTGGCGGTTCTCGACCTCACGGTCGCCCACCACCAGAAGATAAGGAATTTTTTCCAGCGTCCGTTCGCGGATTTTATAACCGATCTTTTCGTTGCGCAAATCCGATTCGGCGCGCAAGCCGTGCTCGCGCAGCGCCTGCAGCACCTCGTTGGCATAATCGGACTGCGCATCGGTAATGTTCATGACCACCGCCTGCACGGGCGCCAGCCACAGCGGCAGATTGCCGGCGTAATGCTCGATGAGAACGCCGATAAAGCGCTCTATGGAGCCCAGAATGGCGCGGTGCAGCATGACCGGCACCTGGCGCTCCCCGTGCTCGTCGACATACTCGGCGCCCAGCCGTTCGGGCATGGAAAAGTCCACCTGTATGGTGCCGCACTGCCACACGCGGCCCAGGCTGTCGGTCAGCGAAAACTCGATTTTGGGGCCGTAAAACGCGCCCTCGCCCGGCTGCAGCTGATAATCGGTGCCGGACTCTTCCAGCGCTTCGGCCAGGGCCTGCTCGGCCCGGTCCCAGACCTCGTCCGACCCAACCCGCTGCTCCGGCCGGGTCGACAGACGCACGCCCACCTGCTCGAAGCCAAAATCACGGTAGACGTCGAACACCAGCCGGTTGAAGGCCAGCACTTCTGCGCGAATCTGTTCCGGCGTGCAGAAAATATGGGCGTCATCCTGAACAAAGGCGCGCACGCGCATCAGCCCGTGCAGGGCGCCCGATGGCTCATTGCGGTGGCACGAGCCAAACTCGGCCATGCGCAACGGCAGGTCGCGATAGCTTTTAAGGCCCTGGTTGAAGATCTGCACATGGCCGGGGCAGTTCATGGGCTTGACCGCATAAACACGGTTTTCAGACGAGGTGATGAACATGTCATCACCGAAGTTGTCCCAGTGGCCCGAGCGCTCCCACAGGCTGCGATCGATGACCGACGGTGAATGAACCTCGCTGTAGCCCGCCTTTTTCAGGCGTTCGCGAATATAGTCCTGAATCGTCAGGTAAATCTGCCAGCCGCGGGGGTGCCAGAACACCATGCCCGGCGCCTCGGGCTGCATGTGAAACAGGTCCAGCCTGGCGCCCAGCTTGCGGTGGTCGCGCTTTTCGGCCTCTTCAAGGCGCTTCAGGTGGGCCCGAAGCTGCTTTTTGTCGGGCCAGGCCGTGCCGTAAATGCGCTGCAGCATTTCGTTGCTGGAATCGCCGCGCCAGTAGGCGCCGGCCAGCTTGGTCAGCTTGAATGCGCCCAGTCTGCCGGTTGAAGGCACGTGCGGCCCGCGACACAGGTCGATGAAATCACCCTGGCGGTAGAGCGACAGGGTTTCATCGGCCGGAATGTCTTCAATGATTTTGGCCTTGTATTCCTCGCCCATGTCGCGGAAAAAGCGGATGGCCTCGTCGCGCTCCATGATCGAGCGTTCCACGGCGATGTCCTCGGCCACAATGCGGGACATTTCCTGCTCGATCTTTTCCAGGTCTTCGGGCCTGAAGGCCTCTTCGCGGGCAAAGTCGTAATAGAAGCCGTTTTCTATGACCGGGCCAATGGTGACCTCGGTTTCGGGAAACAGCCGCTTGACCGCCTGGGCAAGCAGTTGGGCCGTGGAGTGGCGGATGATCTCCAGCCCCTCCTCGTCGCGCGCGGTAATGATGCGCAGCCCGGCGTCTTCCTCAATGCAGTGGCTGGTGTCCACCAGCCGGCCATCGACCTCGCCGGCAAGGGCGGCCTTCGCCAGCCCCGGCCCAATGGCCGCTGCGACCTCATGCACTGTTACGGAACCGGGAAACTCTTTCCGGCTCCCGTCTGGAAGTGTTATTTCAACCATGGTTACAATTCTAGCCTGTGACAGGCCCGGAATGTGTTCAATGCGTGCCGGAAACCGGCAGCCCGCGCGGCAACATACCGGTCAGGCCTGCCAGCCGGCTGCCGCAACTGTTTTGAGCTTGCCTCGGGGAAGACCGGATATATCCGTGGTGGGCGATGCTGGATTCGAACCAGCGACCTCTGCCATGTCAAGACAGCGCTCTAACCAACTGAGCTAATCGCCCATCGCGATCAAGCGCGCAATTATAGCTCAACAAGCCATTTCAGGCAAGTTTTTCGGCTTGCCGGCCCGGGTCAGCGGATCAGGGTGTTTCAAAGGGTGTTTCGACAAGCGCGCGCACCTCTTCAGCGCGCTCGGCAACCATCGCCCGCATGCGCAGGGTGTAGGCCGACAGCGAGGCATTGCGTTCGATGTGGCGGTAAAGATCAAAATACTGCTCGTAATGCTCAAGCGCGCGTTCGAGTGCCGCAACGCGTTCACTTGCAGGCAGCCCGCCCAGCCGGGCGCGGTCATATTCGTTCTCGCCCAGGTCAAGATGCATGCCGGCCGTGGCCTCGTATATGGACAGAGCATCCGGGCTTGCCTTCAGGCGCTCGTCCTGAACCGCCAGCGCATCGGCGTAAACCGCCCGTGCCTGGTCAAAATGACCGCGCTTGGACAGCACCCGCCCCAGGGTTTGATGACCAATCGCCAGGCTTTGCTGCAGGGAGGCATCGTCGGGGTTGGCCAGCGCCAGCTGCTTGTGCTGCTCCAGCGCTGCGTGGGCGTGTTCTTCGGCGCAATCCAGCCGACCAGCCATATCGCAGGTTTCCGAAAAGGCCTGCCGGGTCCAGGCAAGCATTTCGCGGGCGCTCACATCATGGGCATCATCGGCCACCATCTTGCTGGCCACCGCCAGCGCGCGCTCGTGCTCACCAATGGATTCCTGCCAGCGCTCAAAGCGGCGCAGGGCTTGTGCCAGGCGGGTGCGCGACCTGACCAGAACCAGCTGCAGCTGCGGATTGTCGCGGGCCGCGTCAAGCGCCCGCGCAGAAATTTCCACAGCGCGCCGGTGATCATCAACGCCTGCGGTCATGTCCTGCTTGACTCTGGTAAAGCCGCGC
>DATGSU010000187.1:0-2173 GCA_035302305.1 Wenzhouxiangella sp.
CGTCAGCGACGCCACGCTGTCGATCAGGCCGGGCGAGGTGTTTGTCATCATGGGCCTGTCGGGCTCGGGCAAATCCACGCTGGTGCGCATGCTCAACCGCCTGGTGGAGCCCACGCGCGGCAGCATTCGCATCCGCGGCCGCGACATTACAAAAATGAGCCAGCGCCAGCTTATCGAGCTGCGCCGGCGCGATCTTGGCATGGTTTTTCAATCCTTTGCCCTCATGCCCCACCGCACGGTGGCCGACAATGCCGCTTTCGGGCTGGAGGTGTCGGGCATGGGCCGCGCCGAGCGCCGCACGCATGCGCTCAATGCGCTGGCCCAGGTGGGTCTGGGCGACAACGCGGACAGCTATCCCGACGAGCTGTCGGGCGGCATGCAGCAGCGCGTTGGCCTGGCGCGGGCACTGGCCACCGATCCGTCCATTTTGCTGATGGACGAGGCATTTTCCGCCCTGGATCCGCTGATTCGCACCGAAATGCAGGACGAGCTTCTTGAGCTGCAGCGACAGCGGGCCAGAACCATTGTGTTCATCTCGCATGATCTTGACGAGGCCATGCGCATCGGCGACCGGGTGGCCATCATGCAGGACGGCAAGGTGGTGCAGGTGGGCACGCCCGAAGAGATTGTGACCGGCCCGGCCAACGACTACGTGCGCTCATTTTTCTACGGCGTGGACGTGGCGCGCGTGCTTACCGCCGGCGACATCATGGACCGGCGGCAGGTCACCGTGTTCGAGCGTCCGGGCATGGGGGCAAGGGCAGCGCTGGAAAGCATGCGCCGCCACGACCGCAACCACGCGGTTGTCATCGGCTCCGACGGCAAATACGAAGGCATGGTGTCGGCCCGGCGGCTGGCGCGCGCTGTCAGCAGTCCGGGCGAGTCGGTGTTTCGCGATGCCTTTGAGCCTGTCGAGGCAATAGCGCCCGACAGCCTGCTCGACGAGCTGATAGGCCGACTGGCTGAAAGCGCCATACCGGTTCCCGTGGTCGATGAGAATCAGCGCTACTGCGGCACGGTGTCGCGCAGCCGTCTGCTGCAGATACTCGACCGCAGCGGCAGTGGCGAAAACAGTGATCCGGGCCTGGCCGGAGCCGGCCATGACGACAGCGCTGCAAAAGCGGCGCCAGGGTCTGGGCGATGATTCAGTGGATGGTTGACAACGCCGGCTGGCTGGGCGATTTCCGATTGCCGGTGGGTGACTGGGTGGAGGCGGTTGTGCTGTGGATTCAGCTGAATCTGACAGCGGTGCTGGACGGCTTTGCCACCGTGATCCGGTTTTTGACCGGCTCGTTTGAAAAGGGGCTTTTGGCCCTGCCGGCCTGGCTGCTGGCACTGGGCATTGTGGTGCTGGGGTGGTGGCGCGTTGGCTGGAAGTTTGCCGTGTTTGGAGCGGTGGCCCTGAGCGTGATTGTGGGCATGGAACTGTGGCGTGAAACGGTACAGACGCTGGCACTGGTTTTGGCCGCCAGCGCAGTGGCCCTGGCAGTGGGCATTCCGGCGGGCATTGCCATGGCGCGCAGCAAGCTGGTTGAAACCGTGGCGCGCCCGGTGCTTGACTTCATGCAGACCATGCCGTCGTTTGTCTATCTGATTCCGGCCGCCATATTTTTCGGCCTGGGCGCCGTGCCCGGCGCCATTGCCACGGTGGTGTTTTCCATGCCGCCAGCGGTGCGCCTGACCAACCTGGGCATTCGCCAGGTTGATATCGAGCAGATCGAGGCCGGGCTTGCTTTTGGCTGCACCCGTCGCCAGCTTTTAACCAAGGTGCAGCTGCCTTTGGCGCTGCCGTCCATCATGGCGGGCGTCAATCAAACCATCATGCTGGCGCTGTCCATGGTGGTTATCGCGTCAATGATTGGCGCGGGCGGTTTGGGCACAACTGTGCTCACCGGCATTCAGCGCCTTAACGTGGGACTGGGCTTTGAAGGTGGCCTGGGCGTGGTCATTCTGGCCATTTTGCTCGACCGCATCACGCAAAGCTTTGCGCCCGGGCAGCGCGACTGATCCGCAGCCGTTCAGGCTGCGCCGAAGCAGTCCCGGCATTTCGCCTTGCCCCGCATACACACACTCTGATTCAGGAGGAAACATGAGTAACCGAATGATCACAATTCTGGGTTCACTGCTGCTGGCCGTCTTTTTGGCCACACCGGCGGACGCCCAGGATGTCCGC
>DATGSU010000188.1:0-20389 GCA_035302305.1 Wenzhouxiangella sp.
GCTGTTACCGGCAACCTGGCGGCCGGCTGGCGACCTGCCGATGACTGGCGCCTGTTTGCGCGCCTCGGCAAGGCTTTCCGGGCGCCCGACTTCAACCAGCTGTACGCCCAGGGTTTTGGCGGCCTTTACGCCGGCAACCCCGAGCTTGATCCCGAAAGTTCCCGCTCGGGAGAAATCGGCGCGGACTGGAATTTTACCGGCAGACAAACACTTGGGCTGAGCCTGTACGAAACCCGCATTAGCGATCTGATCGACTTTGCCGGGCCTGATATGCGCGCTGTCAACGTCGAGCGTGCCCGCATACAGGGGGCCGAACTCACTTACAGGCATTCCATGCAGCGCTGGCATGCCCAGGCGGCGCTGACCTGGCAGGACCCCGAAAACCGGGACACCGGTGAACAGCTGCTCAGAAGGGCCAAAAACAAGGCATCCGCCGCGCTTGACTACAGGTTTGACGATGGCGGCTGGGCCGGAATCGAACTTAGCCACACGGGGCGCCGCCCCGATGCCGGCGGTATGGACCTGACCAGCATTACCCTGGTCAACCTGCGCGCCGGAAAACCGCTGGGAAACGGCTTTCGCATTGAAGGACGGCTTGAAAACGCCACCGATCGCAACTACGACCCGCTGTACGGCTTCAATGCCGCCAGGCGCTCGCTGTTTGTTGCGCTGAGCTGGCAAGGCTGACCGGCCGTGCCCGCGCAGCACCGCTTCGCGGGCAGTTTCCATTTGGGGCCCTGGGGCCGGACTCAGGCAATGCGGTTGCGGCCGGCCGATTTGGCTTCATACAGCCGGTTGTCGGCCTCGTGCAGCAAATCTCCAGCGCTTTTCATCCTGTGATCCCACGCAGCAACGCCCGCTGACAGCGTCACCGCTTCCATCGCAGGCGAGCCGGTACCAAAGCCATGCATTGTTATGCGGCTGCAGCTGCTTTCAATGCCCGACCGCAAGGTCTCGGCAATGGCAAACGCCTGCTGATAGCCGGTGTCGGGCAGCAGCACCAAAAACTCCTCACCGCCAATTCGCGCCAGCGTATCGCTGTCGCGAATGCGCCTCTTAAGCACCTGCGCAACCTTGCGCAAAACGATGTCGCCGTTCAGGTGGCCGTATCTGTCGTTGATCTGCTTGAAATGATCCAGATCGAGAATAAGCACGGAAAACTCGTAGTTGAAATCGCGCCTGGCGCGAGCCGTTTCCTTGGCCAGCACATCCATGGCAAAACGACGGTTGTGCAAGCCAGTCAGCGCGTCACGAACCAGCCCTTCGTACATGGCATGGTGATAGCGGGCCTCGTGACTGCTTTCCATCACGCATTTGAAGATTGTACCGGCGACCCGTATGTGGTCACCATCGCGCAGCTGCACCCGCTTGCCAACTGGCCTGTCGTTGACAAACGTGCCGTTGGTTGAGTCAAGGTCGCTAAGCCAAAGAGACCGGCCTTCAAGATGGAACTGGCAATGCCGGCGCGACACCTGACTGTCGGCAATCTGAAAATCGGCATCGGCGGCACGCCCAACCGTTGCGGGCGTATCGCCGGGCGTCAGACAGGCGCCCAAACGATCTCCGCGAATGACAAACAGGCTGGCGCGGGGATGATGGTTGTCAGTGGCGGTGGCAGAATATACGCGGGTCCTGTCGCGGCTGGTCTGGTGTGCCGAAAACCATTTTTTGCCAACATCGTCCGTATTGCCAGGCACAGTGGAATTTCTCCTGCCGGCCGACAGTTGACGTCCTGGTTCTGCGCCCAACCCCGCCTGCCGAGCACCGATCTTCTTGACTCCATGGCAGATTTTGCGACCTGCCACCAAAAATGCAGCTTTTTGAACGTGAATCCTGAACCGCAAGCCGGTATTCAGGCGCTGCCTGTGAAGTGCGTACGGCAGTATCATAGCACGGCCGGTCGTCACTGCAAACCGGCCGCACCGTCGATGAAATGCCAGGAGTTCCCGCCTGGACGTGTCCGGATTCGACCTCAGAACAGGCCGGTTTCCAGCAGGGCTTCCTCGCTCATCATGGCCTGGCTCCAGGGCGGATCAAACACCATTTGCACGTCAACCTTCTTGATGGTGGGAATGCGGCTGAGGCGCTCCTGAACGTCGGCAACAATGATCTCGCCCATGCCGCAGCCCGGCGCCGTCAGGGTCATTTCCATCTCGACATGACGGGTCTCATCGTCAATCACCCTGATATCACACTTGTACACCAGCCCAAGGTCAACGATGTTGATGGGAATTTCCGGGTCATAAACCGTCTTGAGCTGCTCGACCACAATGTCTTCAAAGTCTTCATTGCTGGCGTTGTCGGGCACGACCGGCGGCGGCGGCGGCTCCTTGCCTATGGCATCGGCGTCGTCGCCGGCAAGGCGAAAAAGACGCCCTTCGACGTACACGGTAAAGCTGCCGCCCAGCTGCTGGGTGATGTAGCCGATGGTGCCGGCGGGAAGCTCCACCGGCGACCCTTCCGGAACGATCACGGCAGCGCAGTCACGCTCGAATTTGACCGGAGTATAGGAATTGCCAAACATGGCCTCACCAATACAGGATTGATTTGGTCCCATTATATCCGACCGCAATCCCGTTCGGCCTGTTTTTTGCGCTTTTGTCGTTCAGCCCCCGCTTTCCAGGCCCAGGGCCCGCTCGCTGGCGGTGCGCGTCAGCGAATGATAGCCGGAGCGGGCGCGCCGGTACACCTCTGTCGCCCATTCATGGCCCCAGTCGCTGGCAGCCAGCGCGCTGTAGAGCGGAAAGGTGTATTTGTTGCGGCCCACTTCAAGCAAAAACTCTTCAAGCCGCGGCACGGCCGGCTCATAGCGGTTTTCCACCGCATGCATAAGCCACACAAAAAGAATTTCATAATTGCCGCTGGCCGTCAGGTCAAACGCCTCATCCAGCGCCTGCATGCGGTCGGTATCAAGCTTGCCCTGCGTGCTTTTCAGAAAGTGCAGCCATTCATACACCGACCACTCGTCATTCGGCAGGTCGGCGGCCTGAATTTCGTCATCAAGCCAGCGCTGGCGCCACTGGTCAACCCGGACAAATGCATCGGACTGGGGCGCCACGGCAAAATCCGGCAGGCCGGGCTCATACAGCCACTCATCCACCTGCTCCATGCTCAGCCGGTCGGCATGTTCATTGACAAGCTGTGTCTGCAGATAGTCGCGGAATGTTTCGGTGGAGATGGACTGAAAGGCAAAATGGTCGAAATAGGAACGCAAGAAGCGGTCAAAATCCGCGCGCCCCACGCGGTCGGCAACCCACTCGAGAAAAAACCGCCCCTTGGCATACGGAATGCCGCTGAAAGCGCCTTCGGGGTCTTCCATGTTCTCGTCCAGCACCAGGCGCGTGGCATCGTCATTTTTGGCCGCCTCAACCTCGGCGGTCAGCCTTTGCCAATCGAGCACGGCCAGCATGCCGGCCACGCGCTCGCCGTAGTGCCGCTCCATGATGCGCGACTCAAAATAGGTGGTAAAACCCTCGTTGAGCCAGATGTCCCGCCAGGCCGCGTTGGTGACCAGATTGCCCGACCATGAATGGGCCAGCTCATGGGCAATCAGATCAAGCAGGCTGCCGTCACCGGCTATCACCGTTGGAGTAATGAACGACAGGCGCGGATTTTCCATGCCGCCAAACGGAAAGCTGGGCGGCAGCACCAGCAGGTCGTAGCGCTCCCAGCGATAGGGGCCATACAGGTTCTCGCCTATTTCGACCAGCTTTTCCAGCTGGTGAAACTCGCTGGCCGCCCGCTCAATCCAGCCGGGCTCGGCATAAACGCCGGTACGGGCCCCGGTGCGGGCAAACTCCAGATCACCCACCGCAATGGCCATCAGATAGGAGGGGATGGCCTGGGGCATATGAAACTCATACACCCCGCTGTCGTTGCGCACGGTCTCGTTGCCGGCCGCGCCCATCACTGCCATCAAATCGGCCGGCACGCGAATTTTGGCGTCAAAGGTGTAGCGCACCGCCGGCGTGTCCTGCAGCGGCACCCAGGTGCGCGCATAATGCGGCTCGCTTTGCGAAAACATGAACGGCTTGCCCGATGAGGTCTGCTCATCCTCAAGCCACTGCAGCCCGTAGGCTTCCGGCTGGCTGGCATAGTCCACCCGCACCCGGGTCACATCTTCGGGGAGAACAATGACCAGGGGCCGGCCCAGGGTGCCGCGGCTTGTGCCCAGGCGCCAGCTCAGCGGAATAAAGTCGCCGCCGGCCTCGACGGCAGTGACATCCTCAATGTCCAGGTGCCGGGTATCCAGAACCAGCCGGTTGTGTGCAGGGTCAGGGCGTTCCAGATCAAGAATGACGTGACCTGCCAGGGTGTGCCTGTCCATGTCGGCCGTCAGATCAAGCCGCATGTGATGAATGCGCACCTTTTCAAACTCGGCATGGCTGTGCGGATCAGTGCCAACTTCAATGGCATCGCCGCCGTCAGCCGTCATCTCCTGCCGACCGGTCACGCTGTCAGTGCCGCAACCGCTGAGCAGCACAGCCAAAAGGCCGGCCGCCAGCAGCCGGATTCGAGTCGTTTTTTTCATTTTTCAATCCTTTCACAAAATGTTTGATGCCCGGCCCGGAATGGCCCTGCCGGCGTCCGGCGACATGAAAAACGATGTGCACAATAACGCAGTTTAAGCGCCGCCGGACATTTCTGCAGTCCTTTTGCCGGCTTCTATCTGTGATAATTGATCATCTGACTGGAGATACCAAAGCAAAAACCAATGCGACCAAACCTGCAAACGCTTGACGAGATCACCCGAAAACTGGCCGAGGCCGTGCCCCAGGAACTCAAAGTGGCCAGGGCCGAGCTGGAAGAACAGTTTCGGGCCGTTCTGGAGTCCGTTTTTGCGCGCATGGATCTGGTCACCCGCGAAGAATTTGAGATCCAGCAAAAAGTGCTGGCAAGAACGCGGGAAAAGCTTGAGCAAATCCAGCGGCAGCTGGATCAGGACGATCAGGCCTGACCACGCAGCAGCCATTCAAAAATGGCCATGCGCGCAAACACGCCCATGCGCACCTGATCGAGGATCAGGGCGTTTGGGCCATCCGCCACCTCCGAGCTGATTTCAACATCACGATTGACCGGCCCGGGGTGCATCACCAGGCTGTCGGGCGCCAGCCGCGACAGGCGCTCCCGACTGAGCCCCCAATCGGCGAAATAGGCTTGGCTGTCGGGCCAGCCATCGGCGCCAATGCGCTCCCGCTGTATCCTGAGCATCATGACGACATCTGCCCCGGCAATGGCATCGTCCATGCTGTCATGAACCGTCACCCCTGGCGCCATGCCGGCATCGGGCAGCATGTTGCGCGGCCCGGCCAGGCGGATTTCCGCCGCCCCCAGCCGCGGCCACAGGGCCAGGTGGGAAGCCGCCACTCTTGAATGTCGTATATCGCCAATAATGGCCAGCTTCAAGCCGGCAGGGGAAAGTCCGCGCGCCTGCAATACGGCCGCGTCCAGAAGCGCCTGGCTGGGGTGGGCACGCACGCCGCTGCCGGCGTTGACCAAATGAATGCTCTTCACTTTTTTGGCCAGCTTAAAGATCAGGTTGTCGTCGGCGTGGCGCAAAATCAGGCAATCCATGCCCATGGCTTCCAGGGTGGCCGCAGTGTCGACCAGCGATTCCCCCTTGGTGACCGAAGACAGCTGCGGCTCGATGTTGAACGACTGCATGCCAAGGCAGCCCACCGCCCGCTCGAACGACAGCCGGGTGCGGGTGCTGGGCTCGTCAAACAGATTGACGGCTGTCGCATCAATATCAGGCGCGCTTGCGCCGCCTGCAAATGCACAGGCGCGCTCAATAATCTGCTGCAGGCCGGCTTCGTCAAGAGACTCTATTGAAAGCAGGTGGCGCACGCTCAATGCTTTTCTCCCTCGGGAATCTGTGCCTCGTCCGGGCGGCTCGCCATCCATGATTCCAGAATCAGCCCGGCCGCCACGCTGTCAAGCCGCTGGCCATCGCGCCTGCTGCCGCGCCCCTGCTGGCGGCGCTGTGCGTGCCGCTGCGCGGCTGCTTCCGAGGTCAGCCGCTCATCGTGCAAAAAAACGTCCACGTCGGGGAACTGGCGCTTAAACCGCCGGGCAAAATCCCGCGCCCGGCGGCTCATGTCGGTTTCGCTGCCGTCCATGGCCAGGGGCAGGCCTATGACAACAGCAGCCGGCGCCCACTCGGCAAGCAGTCTTTCAATCTGCTTGAGCAGGGTATCGACATTTCTGTGACTGACAGGACTGAGCGGCCGGGCCGTTGCGGTCAGGCGGTGACCGATGGCAAAACCGGTGGTGCGCTGGCCAAAGTCAACTCCCAGCAGCGCTGCCCGGGAATCAGGCATGGCCACCAACTGGCTGCAGCATGGCCACATCAATTCCCAGCCGGGCCACCGCCTGCTCCCAGCGCATATCGACGGGAGAATCAAACACGATGTCAGCGCTGGCCATGACGTTGAGCCAGGCGTTTTCACGCATTTCATTTTCAAGCTGCCCGGAATCCCAGCCGGCATAGCCCAGCGCCACCAGAAATTTCTGCGGCCCCTTGCCGGCGGCAATCGCTTCCAGAACATCCCGCGAGGTGGTCAGGCGAATGCCGCTGCCAACATTGACGGTGGCCTCCCATTCGCTGTCGTCGGTGTGCAGAACAAAGCCGCGCTCCGGATGAACGGGCCCGCCGGCAAAAACCGGCTGACTGGCAACCGCCTCATCCTCACAGCTCAGGCCCAGCTGTTCAAGAACGTCCTCGAGCACGTGCCCGGACACCCGGTTGATGGTGATCCCGAGCGCGCCCTCGTCATCGTGCTGGCACAGCAGGGTGACCCCGCGCATGAAATTCGGGTCGGCCATGCCGGGCATGGCAATCAGAAATTGTTGTTCAAGATAGCTCACGGCTTTATTGTACCAGCAGGTTCGCCACATGAAGCGGCTTCACTTTTCGCTGTCAGCCGCCGCGCAAAACGCCCGAACTTGAAAACTGCCAGGTGCGGGTAATGGTGAGCACATCGTACTCGCGGCGTATTTCCTCGGGCAGGGGCGCAAAGGGCGCCGACAGCCGCACAATGCGGATGGCAGCCTCGTCCAGAACATCGTAGCCGGACGACTTGAGCAGGCGAATCTGATTGACGCTGCCGTCCTTGAGCACATCAACGCTCAGCACCAGGGCTCCTGCCAGCCCCTGCCGCCGCGCCTGCTCCGGATAATTCATGTTGCCCACCCGCTCCACCTTTGATACCCACGACCGCATATAGCTGGCGTACAGGTGCTCACGGGTGCTGGCCGACACAAACTTTCGCTTTGGCCGGCTCGGATAATCAACAGCCTCGCTCAAATGCTCGACCGAATTGCGCGCCACCGAACGCGACTGCGACATCAGCTCGACGGCAGACAGCCCCGTGTCTTCACTGTCTTCCATCTGCTCGCGCAGCTCCGGGGCCGCGCTGTCATCATCCACCGCCACCAGCTCGTCCACCTGCTCTTGCGGCACGCGTTCGGCCGCCTCCCGCCTTTGCTGTTCCAGCTCCGACAGCATGTCGGCGGGCATGCTTGCAGCGCTTTCTGCCGGCCGTTCAACCACGTCCGAGTCACCGCCCCCACGCTGCGATACCTGGGCAAGAAAATCAGGATCCTCAGGTGCCTCTTCAGTCGCCCAGTCCACCAGCACCACATCCAGGCTGGCGGGCACATCGGCCGGCCCGCGCCCTGGCCAGTCAAAATTGACCAGGCCGATAACAGCCGCATGAATGACCACGGTCACCGCGATGGCCGCGGCCAGTACATCTGCGCTGTCACGTTCCGGCCGCCCAATCATCAGGGATCAACAGCATCAAACAGGTCGCTGAGAATATTGACGTCAAACCGGGCGTCCAGTTCGCGCACGCAGGTTGGCGATGTCACGTTGATTTCAGTCAGCCGGTCGCCAATGATGTCCAGGCCGGCAAACTGAATGCCGTGCCTGACCAGGGTTGGCCCGACCGCCAGCGCAATGCGGCGCTCAACGTCCGTCAGGGGCCGTCCCTCGGCCCGCGCGCCCCTGGCCACGTTGCCGCGAAAATCGGTGCCGGAAGGAACGCGGGCCAGCATCCAGTCGGCCGGCTTTCCGTCGATGACCAGCACGCGCTTGTCGCCATCTTCTATGGCGGCAAGGTATTCCTGGGCCATGGCCATGTTGCGCCCGTTGCCAGTCAGGGTCTCAATAACCACATTCAAATTCGGGTCGCCCTTGTTGAGCACAAAAATGCTCTGCCCGCCCATGCCATCGAGCGGCTTGAGCACCACCCGCCCCTGCTCGTCCACAAAGTCGCGCAGGGCGGCGGCGTTCGCGCTCACCAGGGTGGCCGGAATCAGCTCGGGAAAACGCATGGTGGCCAGCTTTTCGTTGAAGTCGCGCAGCGCCCGGGGCCGGTTGACCACCCTGGCGCCAGCCTCCTCGGCAAGGTCAAGAACATAGGTGGCCATCAAATAATCGGTGTCAACGGGCGGGTCGGAGCGCATCATGACCAGGTCATCACCGCCCAGCGGCCTGTCGGCCGACTGTCCCAGCCGGTACCAGTCGGCCGCGTCATCCCTGACTTCCACCTCGCGCATGCCGGCACGGGCCCGGCCGTTGCTGATATACAGATCCGTCTCGTTCAAATACCACAGCCGATAGCCCCTGCGCTGTCCTTCAAGCAGCATGGCCAGCGACGTATCCTTGGCTACATCAATGGCTGCAATATCATCCATCACCACAACCAGGTTCGTGCGCATGCATCCTCCTTTTTCAATGAAAACGTGACGCAAATTCGCATTTTTGAACCATGAAAAATCTCATGATCCCATGGACTTCTGCGCAACAATTCTACTGGATTGGCAAAACAATCGAGGATAGACTAACCTAGACCCATAAAATCTCAAACAAGCATCTGCAAGTATGAGCCAGGCACATGTGCGCAGACCAAAACAACACCAACGCGGAACAGGGCATCATGGATCTTAACGGCATCAAAATCATGCTTATCGATGACAGCCGAACCATTCGCAGATCTGCTGAAACCATGCTCAGCAAGGAAGGTTGCGAAGTCATTACGGCCAACGACGGCTTTGCCGCCCTTGCATTGATACACAAGCATGATCCCGACCTGATATTCGTCGATATCATGATGCCCAGACTGGATGGCTATCAGACATGCGCCATCATCAAGAACAACCCGCGCTTCAAGAATGTGCCGGTCGTCATGCTGACCAGCAAGGACGGCCTGTTTGACAAGGCCAGGGGCCGAATCGTTGGATCGGACCATTATCTGACCAAACCGTTTACCCGCGACGAGCTGCTCAGTGCCGTGCGCCAGCAGCGTGAAAGAATGGAGGCAGCCTGATGCTGCCCGCAAGGACTTGAGAGGGACAATGCAAGGGGAATCCAGACTCACAAGTGTTGCGCAACCAGACCGGCTGTCGCTGTTTGGCCGGTTTGCCGAATATGAACAACGCAGCCTGCAGCACGACGTCGGCGAGTCCGCGCGTCAACAGCAAATCAGCAACTGGGACGGCGTTGTTTTCAGACTGGGCGACCACTATCTGACCTGTCGAATCGACCAGGTTGAAGAAATCATTGCCTTTCCGGGCATCACGCCCATCCCGGGCGCCAAGGAATGGCTTCTGGGCCTGGCCAGCGTGCGCGGCAATCTGGCGCCGGTGTCCGATCTCGGCTGGTTCCTTTATGGCAGCCGCACGCCGGTAACTGCCCGCACGCGACTCATCATTACCCAAATTCAGGGTCGGCTGGCCGGCCTCGTGGTCGACGAGGTGTTCGGCCAGCGCCACTTCCATACCGACGACCTGAAAGAGGCATCCGACTGGGACAGCACACCGCTGGCGGGGCTGGTTTACAACCAGTTTGAAACCAGCGAAAGAACATGGGGAGTGTTCCGGATACATGAACTCCAGACAAACAGCGAGTTCATTGACGGCGCCCGCGAGGACTGAAGTACGAGAAACCAATGACACCAACGGAAATTTATTGTTGCAAGGGGCACCCCGAATCGTGTTTCGGGGCATCAAACCAACGACAGGACAAGCTGTTCGGCCCGGCAGGGGAGCTTCGCCCTGAAGACTGTCTAGCAAGAATCACAAAAGAGGTAAAGCCATGAGTAGCGCGGCGACACAAACCACCCAACAGCGGCTCTCGTCCGGCCAGGCACTGCTGTTTATACTGCTGGTAGTCCTGCTTGGCCTGGTCGCATTCAACTTTTTCAAGCTCACCGAGCGCAACACGCAGGAAACCCAGTACCTTGGCTTGACCACCGAAATTCAGGTGCGGGCCCAGCAGCTGGCCAAGGCGGCAGGTGAAGCGGCCATCGGCAACTTCGAGGCCTTCGATGAGCTGGGTGAAACGCGCCAGATCATCGATCGCTCCATCAACCAGCTGCGCCACGGCAACCCCGGCACACAGCTGCCCCCTTCGCCCGACAAGGTCAACGCGCCGCTCAGCAGCCTGGAAAGCATCTGGGCCCGGGTAGATGAAAACGCCGGTACCATGCTTGAGCGCTCGGGACTGGTCATTGAGCTGTCGGAATCAGCCCAGGCGTTTTCAGGCAATATTCCAACGCTGCAGGCGCGCTCGGACAACGTTGTGCGCAGCATGATAGAAACCGGCGCACCCAGCGTTCAGGTTTACGTTGCCAGCCGCCAGCTGGCCCTGGCCGACCGCATGCTGCGCCGGGTCAGAACCATACTTGACGGAGGCGAAGGCGCCATCCGCGCTGCCGACCAGTTCAGCACCGACGCCAGCCTCTTCAACCGCGTGCTCGAAGGCCTGATGGACGGCGATGAGGAGCTGGGTCTGCGGGCGGTCCGCACCAGCAGCGTTCTTGATGCCCTGGTTGACGTTGTGCCGGTTTTTGAGGAAATCAGCCGCGACGTTGAAACCATTCTGACTGCTTCAACCGAGCTGTTCGAGGTGCGCGAAGCCTCGGACACCATTATTCTGAGCACCGAAGAGCTGACCGATCAGGCCCGTGAACTGGCCGATGAATACGCCGACCTGGGCCGCGGCGAGCTTTTCCCTTCGCTGCAGGCCGGCCTGGCCCTTGCCGCCGCCACCCTGCTGATTCTTTTCTTCATCGGTGCCAGCGCCTACTCACGCCAGCGCCGCGCGGCCCGCCAAACAGCCGAAGTCAACCAGCGAAACCAGGAAGCCATTCTGCGCCTGCTGGATGAAATGTCCTCGCTGGCTGACGGTGACCTGACCGTACAGGCCACCGTCACCGAGGATGTGACCGGTGCCATTGCCGACTCGGTCAACTACGCGGTCGAGGCGCTTCGCGACCTGGTGTCAGGCGTCAACTCCACGGCCCAGCAGGTGGCTGCCCAGGCCCAGGAAACGCGCGCCACAACCACCCAGCTGGCCGAGGCCAGCGAGCACCAGGCCCAGGAAATTCGCTCGGCCACCGAAACCATCAACGAAATGGCGCGCTCGTTCGACGAAATGGCCAAAAGCTCCAACGAGTCGGCCAACGTTGCGCAAAACTCTGTCGAGATCGCCAACCGCGGTGCCGACATGGTGAGACAGACCATTTCCGGCATGGACAGCATTCGCGACCAGATTCAGGAAACTTCCAAGCGAATCAAGCGCCTGGGCGAATCCTCGCAGGAAATTGGCGACATTGTCGAACTGATTAACGGCATTTCCGAACAAACCAACGTGCTGGCCCTCAACGCAGCCATTCAGGCCGCATCGGCGGGCGGCGCCGGGCGCGGCTTTGCGGTTGTGGCCGACGAAGTTCAGCAGCTGGCCGAGCGTGCCGGTGGCGCCACGCGCAGAATTGAAGCGCTGGTGCAAACCATTCAGGCCGACACATCCGAAGCGGTGACCTCCATGGAGCAAACCACCTCGGAGGTTGTTTCGGGTGCGCGCCTTGCAGAAGACGCCGGTGAAGCGCTGGAGTCCATCGAGAACGTGTCGACCGACCTGGCCGGCCTGATTGCCCAGATTTCACAACAGGCACAAAAGGAATCGCAAAACGCCACCCGCATTGCTGAAATGATGAACTCGATTCGAGACATTTCCATTCAGACAACGCAGGGTACCGGACAAACAGCACAGTCGGTGGCCAACCTGGCTGAGCTGGTTCGCGACCTGCGCGAAACGGTGGCCGACTTTACGCTGCCGGAAGAAGACCATTGATCAACACAGGTTCGCGGCTGAACTTTCGCGGACCGGAGGCGGATTGATATGCCCATAGTCTGCTCGGGAGGTTGCCAGCATGAATAGCAACTCCAGCCACCAGACCCTGAAATGGACCCGGCCACTGATCGAGGATCTTGGCCAGGAAATACTGCACGGCGTGGAGGCCTGGAACCAGGAAGACACCGGGCGCCAGCCGGAGCAGCTTGATTCCGCCATAGAAGCCAGCCGCCAGCTTGGCGGCAGCCTTTCCCTGCTTGACTTTGAAAGTGGCGAGCTGCTCGGAAACGCCATGGCCGAAATGCTGGAGGTGCTGCAGCGCGGCGATTTCACCGATGAAGGGAACGCCCTCGATGCCCTTATGGAAGCGGCCGCCACCCTGCCGGACTATCTCGACTTTCTGGAAAGCACCCATCGCGACGCTCCGCTGCTGCTGCTGCCCACCATCAACAAGCTGCGCGCAGCCACCGGCACGGCACTGCTGAACGAGTCCGACTTTTTCCAGCCGCCGCTTGACCATGTGCAGCTTCCCGAAACGGACCGCACCACCGATATCAACGAGCTGCGCCGCGGCTACCAGCGTGCCCTGCCCGCTTTTTTGCTCAACAACAGGGACCAGAACGCACTTGAGGAAATGGCCGCCACGGGCCTGGCCCTGCGCGATGATTCCAGCCTGCCCGAGTCAGCCCGCCGCGCCGGCTGGGCTGCGGCCGCCGTTGCCGCCTCTCTTTCCAGCCAGGAAATTGAAAGCAGCGCCGACCTCAATCGGCAGTATGCAAGCCTAGACGCCCTGCTCAAACAGCTTTCGGAAGGCGACAGCGACATTGACGCCCAGGCCGACAGCCTGTGCCAAAGCTTTCTGTTCAGCCTGGCCGTCAGCCGTCCCGACAACGATACGGCGGCCCAGGCCTGGGCCGCCTTTGATCTTGACGCCCATGCGCCCGAAGCCGCCGGGCAGACCCATGCCTATCTGGCCGGGCGCAACCGCGCCCTTTTTGCGGCCGTTACCAAGGCAGCCCGCGAGGACCTGGCGCAAATAAAGGACACGCTCGGATCCCAGCTGGAGCACACCGCAGACCGCGACGTGATTGAAAGCCAGACCGAGCTTCTCATCTCGGTCAGCGAGTCTCTTGCCATGCTCAATCTCGACAGCATGGCCGGCAGGTTGCGTACGCAGGCCAACCGCCTGCTTGAACTCGATTCAAACCCTGACGACCCCGCGCTTTTGGCCGTGGCGCGCGAGCTGCTGATTGTCGAGTCCCAGCTTGAAGAAAGCCTGGGCGTCATCGAAGCCCGAGCGCTTGACGAAAGTGATGAAAACGACGGCGACGCCACCCTGCTGCCGCCCTCTGAATGGCGCCGAGTCATCAAGCAGGTTTTTGCTGAATCACAGGAAGACCTGGCCCACGCCAAAAGCCTGCTGGACGCGCTCAATCGCGGCAAGGCCGAACCCGGCGCAGCAGAAGACGCATCCGGCCTGCTGGAGCGGGTTTCGCTGGTGCTGCGCATGGCCGAATACCACGACGGCGCAAACATGCTGGCAGCCGCCAACCGCCTGGCCAGCGACGCGTTTTCCGACCCGGCAGAAGAAGCCGGGCCAAACCAGCTTGAAACGCTGGCCGAAGCGCTGACCGTCATGGAGTTCTATTTTGATTCCTCGGCGCGCCTGGACGACAACGCGCGACGCTACTTTGACCAAACCAGGCAGCGCCTGGCAGAGCTGGGCTACTGGCCTGAGGAGCCTGCTGCAGACGCAGTCGCGGAAGAAGAAATGGCGGCTGAAGAAGATGCTGAACCGGCCGCTGAACAAGCCGTGCCCGAAAAACCCGAGGCAACCGAAGAGCCGGGTTTGCCGCATGCTGAGGACGACGACACTGCCTTGCCGGCAGGCGACATTGAGATCACGGCAGAAGAGCCTCGTGAACCTGAACCCGAGCCGGCGCTTGAGGAGAGCGGAGAAGAATCCGTAAAAACGGCCGACCCGGCAGCTGAGGATGTGGAAGACATTGAGGCTTCCCCGGCTGATACAGGCACCGGTGAAGTGCAGCCCGCGCAGGAGGAAGAGACGCCGGCGCAGCCCCAGCCCGCATTCAGCGGCCTTGATGACTTCGATATTGTCGCCATATTCCTGGAAGAGTTCGATCACGAGCTCGAGCAGCTCAACGAGCTGCTGCCGCAGTGGCGTGAACAGCCCGATGATGAAGAAACGCTGACCACAATCCGGCGCTCCTTCCATTCACTCAAGGGTTCCGGGCGCATGGCCGGCGCCGAGGAAATCGGCGAGTTTTCCTGGCAAATCGAGAACATGCTCAACCGCGTTCTTGAAGGTCGCCTGCAGCCGCAGACGGCGGTAATCGACATTGTCGCCTCTGCCGCCGAAATGCTGCCCAGCATGCGCGCGCGCCTGAGCGGCGAGGGTGAGGAAACATTTGATGCGCAGGCCTGCGCTTCGCTTGCCCGCCACGCCGAACAGGTGGCCGACGGCCAGGTTGAGCCTGAGCCCGCCGAGGAAGAGCCGGCTGCTGCCGCCTCTGCGCCCGAGCTTGAAGGCCTGGACTCAACGCTGGTTGAGCTGATGGTGCGCGAGCTTTCCGAAAACATGGAAACACTCGATGCCTGGGTGGCTGAAGCGGAGACATCCGACCGCCCCACCCCGGCCAGCGATGCGCTGGTGCGCGCGGTACACACCATGAAGGGCACCATGCGCCTGGCGCCCATTGGCAGCGAGGACGACACCGCCCAGGTGCTTGAGCTCTATCTTGAAGAGCTGACCCATTCCCGCCAAATTCCTGAACAGGAAGGACTGCAGGCCATTACCGCCTGCCAGGCGCTGTTCCGCCAGCGACTGCAGCGCCTGCAGGGCGAGCCGGTGCCCGATGAAGTCTTTGATACCGAAGACCTCACCAAAACGCTCAGGCAGCTGCACGCCAACGCCAGTCAGGACTTTGCCGACATCAGTCTTTTCCCTGTGGACGACGGGCCACAGCCCGTGCCTGGAGATTCCGAGCCGATTTTCGGCCTTGATGGCGGACAGGGCGACGTTGACGACAAGGCTGCAGCTGCTGGCCAGGATGAAGACTGGCCGAAACATGCGACCGAAGACGACGCAGACCCGCTGCCGCTTGATGAGCCGGTGTTCGGCCTACCGGACACAGGCGCGGAAGACGCGCCCGCTTCCAAAGCGCCCGTTGATGAACCGTGGACTGACGAAGTTGCGGCGCAAAGAACGGAAGATACCCCTTCAGCACCGGCTGCTGCGGCCCCGGTGGACAGTTTTGGCAGCATTCATGACACGACCCCGCCCACAGACGAAGAGCGCGCGGATTTCCCGCCTGACGAACCTGAAACTGACGAACCTGGAGCCGCTGAAGATGAGCCGGCACCCAAGGCAGATCCGGCAGTCAGGACACCCGAAGAGCCCGCTCTTGCGCCTCTTCCGGAACCCGAGCCGGAGCCGGAGTTCATCGAGCTGGACTATGCCGGACTGGATGAAGACCTGCTCAGCGCCTTCCTGGAGGAGGCCGAAGAGGTTCTGGAAAACACCGACGAAACCATGCAGCTGTGGCGCGAAGAGCCTGATGACCGGGCCCTGGTCACCAACCTGCAGCGCAACCTGCACACCATCAAGGGCAGTTCGCGCATGGTGGGCCTGGACCCAATCGGGTCGGTGGCCCACGTCATGGAAGAGATTCTCGAAGGCATTGCGGCCGGCCTGCATCAGCCAACTGAAGAACGCATAGATGCCCTGGAAGCGGGCTGCGACCATCTGCATACCATGGTCGAGGCTGTTGTCCAGCGCCAGCCCATGCCGGCACGCCCGGCCGACACCTCGCTGGCCGCCACCATTGAAGATGAAACCGACGTTGCCATTCCGCACGCCGAAGAAAGACCGGCGGCGCCAGCCGACAAGCTGGAGGCGGGGCCGCGGATTGAGCGCGCCGAAATATTGCGTGTACCGGCCGACCTGGTTGACGACCTTGTCAACTTTGCCGGTGAAATCAGCATCTTCCGCTCCCGTCTGGAAGAACAGGTCAACGTGCTGGGCAGCAGCGTCACGGAAATTGATGAAACCGTCATTCGCCTGCGCGACCAGCTGCGCAATCTGGAAATTGAAACCGAGGCACAGATTCTGGCGCGCTACGAGCGCGAGCACGGCCCGTCAGACGGCGCCTTCGACCCGCTTGAGCTGGATCGCTACTCCACCATCCAGCAGCTTTCAAGGGCGCTGGCCGAGTCGGTCAATGACCTGACCAGCCTGACCGGAATCATCGACACTGCCACCCGCCAGTCCGAAACGCTACTGATGCAGCAGTCCAGGGTTAACACCGAGCTCCAGGAAGGCCTGATGCAGGCACGCATGGTGGCTTTCGGTTCCCTGCTGCCGCGCTTCCGCCGCGTGGTCAGAAACTCGGCGCGCGATGTTGGCAAGCAGGTGCAGCTCACGGTCGACATCGAAGGCGATGGCCAGCTCGACCGCACCGTTCTGGAGCGCATTACCGCGCCGCTTGAGCACATACTGCGCAACGCCGTGTCGCACGGCATCGAATCGCCCGACGAGCGCCTTGCTGCCGGCAAGCCTGAAATCGGCGTTATTCACATTGACGTGCGCCGCGAGGCGACCGAGCTGGTGCTGCGCGTTCGCGATGACGGCGCCGGCCTTGATCTGGACAGCATTCGTCAGCAGGGGCGCGAGCGCGGTCTGCTGGCCAATGCCGACGGCGCCAGCGAACAGGAGCTGTCCCAGCTGATTTTCCGGCCCGGCTTCAGCACCGCCGAAGAAGTCAGCGAACTGGCCGGACGCGGCATCGGCATGGATGTTGTGGCCAGCGAAGTGCGCCAGATTGGCGGCAGCGTCAGCGCCAGCACGGAAACCGGGCGCGGTGCCATGTTCACCGTCCGCATTCCGCTGTCGCTTACCGTCATGCAGGCCATTATGGTGCGCGTGTCCGATCGCAAGTTTGCCATTCCCCTGCAGGCGGTTCGCGGCGTAAGTCGCATGCTGCCGGCGCAGTGGGAGCAGCTCATACAGTCCGATGAGCCCGTACAGGAATATGCCGGGGAAGAATACCCCCTGCTCGAACTTGAAACCCAGCTTGGGTTTGCGCCCGACGATTCAGCCGACAGCACCTTGTCGCTGCTGATGATTGAGGCCGGCGCACACCGCGCTGCGCTGCGCGTAGCCGAGCTCCAGGGCCATCGCGAAATCGTCATCAAGCCGGTTGGCCCGCAGATCAGCTCCATTACCGGAATTCTGGGCGGCACCGTTACCGGTGACGGGCTGGTGGTTCCCATTCTTGACATGGGCCCTCTGATCCGGCGCGCCTTCGACAAAAACCTGCTGCCGGGCAAAACCGAGTTTTACGAGCGGGCTGCCGCCGAAGCGGAAACCAAGCGCACGCCGCTTGTCCTGGTGGTTGACGACTCCATCACCATGCGCCGGGTAACCTCGCGGGTGCTGGAGCACCATGGCCTCGAGGTCATTACCGCCCGCGACGGGCTGGATGCGGTTGAGACCATGTTTGAACGCGTGCCGGACCTGATCCTGCTCGACATCGAAATGCCGCGCATGGACGGCTACGAGCTGGCCACGCACGTACGCAATGATCCTCGGCTGAAGGATTTGCCCATGGTCATGATCACCTCGCGAAGCGGAGAAAAGCACCGCGAGCGCGCCCGTGAAATCGGCGTCAACGGCTATTTGACCAAGCCGTACCAGGAAGCCGATCTGATCGATGAGGTGTTCAACTACCTGAACCTGCCCGTCCCGCAAGGATGATTTGAAGCAATGAACCAGTCCGAAATTCACAGCGTGCTGATACCGGCCAACGGAATTGACATTCTGCTGCCCAATGCAGCCGTGGCCGAAATGCTTGAGCATGAACGCGCCGAACCCGTTGACGGCGCCGTCAACTGGGTGCTGGGCACCATATTGTGGCAGGGGTGGCAGGTGCCGGTAATCGACTACGCCAGCCTGGTTGAGGCCAGCAACGGCCCGGCACCTGGTGCCGGAAGAATCTGCGTTCTGAAAACCCTGGTTGACACCGACCGCATGCCCTATATGGCGATCATGACCAGCGGCAAGCCGCGCCTGATCACAGTCGATGAGCACAGCCTTGAAGAGCTGCCGCAGGAATCAAACCCCATTGCGGTGCTTGGGCACGTCAGCATTGATGGCCATCAGGCCGTAATTCCCGATCTTGATCGTCTTGGACACCTGGTTGCCCACGCGGCCTTTGGCGCCCTGCCGCTGACCAGCTGAGGGCACACCCGCCCCGTCGACGCAAAGACGGCAACGGCCGTTTTTTAGTGCAGCTGGACTACAACCCGGGCCCAAATCCAGGCCTGGGCTAGCCCAGGTTTTTCAGCAGCTTTTCCAGATAGTGAATATTCGTGCCACCGCGCACGAATCCACCGTCGCTGATCAATCGCCGGTGCAGCGGAATGTTGGTGGCTATCCCCTCAAGCACGATTTCTTCCAGCGCCCCGCGCATGCGGGCTATGGCAACCTCGCGGTTCTCGCCATAGGAAATCAGCTTGCCTATCATCGAATCATAGTTGGGCGGCACCCTGTAGCCGTCGTAAATATGCGAATCTACCCGCACGCCCGGCCCGCCGGGCGCATGAAAGCCGGTGATGGTTCCCGGCTGGGGAATAAAGGTTTCCGGATCTTCGGCATTGATGCGGCATTCGATTGAATGACCGGAAATTCGGATATCTTCCTGCTTGAACGGCAGCGGCTTGCCGGCGGCAATCTGTATTTGTGCCCGCACCAGGTCCACGCCGGTAATGCACTCGGTTACCGGATGTTCAACCTGGATACGGGTGTTCATCTCGATGAAATAAAACTCGCCGTCCTCGTACAGAAACTCGAACGTTCCGGCACCAAGATAGCCGATGCGCCGACAGGCCTCCGTGCATATCTCGCCAATGCGCGCGCGCTCTTCGGGCGTTATTCCGGGCGCCGGCGACTCTTCAATCACCTTCTGGTGACGACGCTGCATGGAGCACTCGCGCTCGCCCAGGTGCACCGCGTTGCCGTGGCTGTCGGCCAGCACCTGAATTTCGATATGGCGCGGATTGGTCAGAAACTTCTCCATATACACCTTGTCGTCGCCAAAAGTTGCCTTTGCCTCCTGGCGCGTCAGATTGATGGCCTTGATCAGGCTGCGCGAATCCCTGACCACGCGCATTCCGCGGCCACCGCCACCGGCTGCCGCCTTGATCAATACCGGATAGCCGATATCCCTGGCCAGCTGGTGCGAGCGCCGCTCGTCTTCATCAAGCGGCCCGTTGGAACCGGGCACGCACGGCACGCCGGACTGGCGCATGGCGTTGATGGCCGAAACCTTGTCGCCCATCAGGCGTATGGTTTCGGCGCGCGGCCCGATAAAGGTAAAGCCCGACTGCTCGACGCGCTCTGCAAAATCGGCGTTTTCAGCCAAAAAGCCATAGCCGGGATGAACCGCTTCGGCGTCGGTCACTTCCATGGCCGCAATAATGGCAGGAATATTCAGGTAGCTGTCCTGGGCGGGTGCCGGGCCAATGCAGACCGACTCATCGGCCATGCCCACATGTTTCAGGTTGCGGTCAACGGTGGAATGCACCGCAACCGTGCGGATGCCCATGGCCTGACAGGCGCGCAGAATACGCAGCGCTATTTCGCCACGGTTGGCAATCAAAATCTTGTTGATGGACGGCATGGAGATTTCAGCCCTTGCGAATCACGAACAGCGGCTCATCAAACTCGACCGGCTGACCGTCCTCAACCAGCACGGCAACCACCTCACCCCCGAATTCAGCCTCAATCTGGTTGAACATCTTCATGGCTTCAACCAGGCACAGCGTGTCGCCGCTTGCCACCTTGCTGCCCACCCTCACAAAAGGATCGGACTCCGGATTGGGCGCCGAATAGAACGTGCCCACCATGGGTGAACGAACCACTTCGCCTTCGGGCAGGGCATCTGCGGGCGCGGCTTCCTGCGGCTGTTCGGCCGCCCCGGCCGCTACGGGAGCCGCCGGCGCTGCAGGGGCCGGCGGCACAGCGGGCACCTGAAATGCGCTGTGCATAATGGGCGCCGGCGCCGCCGGCTCCGGGTGATGCCGAATCAAACGAATTGATTCATCATTTTCGTGAATCTCTATCTCGGCCAGCTCCGATTCCTGGAGCAGCTCGATGAGTTTCTTTATTTTTCTAAGATCCATGTTCTATTCCGAAGTCTTGATTCTGTTGATGACAGCCTGCAGGGCAAG
>DATGSU010000189.1:0-2675 GCA_035302305.1 Wenzhouxiangella sp.
TACCATGTCGGCTGATCGGAGCATGGAGCTGAAGGGAGCATGTCGGTAATGACGGATCCGCCCACTCTGGCCGCGCTGATTCGCGCGGCGGCCGGGCGCATGGAGGATGCCGGGCTGTTTTTTGGCCACGGCACGGACAACGCCATTGATGAAGCCTGCTGGGCGGCATCGTTTCTGTTTGATCTGCCGCCGGATTTTGGCGATGAGGCGCTGATGAGAACCGTGGGGCACGCGGCGCGGGAACGCTTTGATGATTTGATCGAGCGGCGCATTGCCACGCGCAAGCCGCTGGCCTATTTGATTGGCCGCGCCTGGTTTGCGGGGCTGGAATTTGAGATCAGCGAGGATGTGCTGGTGCCGCGTTCGCCGCTGGCCGAAGTCATTGCCGAGGGTTTTGCGCCGTGGGTGGATATTGAAAAAGCCGGGCGGCTGCTGGATGTGGGCACCGGGTCGGGCTGCATTGCCGTGGCGGCCGCGGTTTACTGGCCGCGGCTGCGGGTTGATGCGGTGGATATCAGCCCGCAGGCGGTGGCGCTGGCGCGCCGCAACGCCGAGCGCCATGGCGTGGCGGACAGGGTTGAGGTTTTGGAGTCGGATCTGCTTGATGCGGTGCAGGGGCGGCAGTATGACCTGATTGTGGCCAATTTGCCCTATGTGCCGACCGCGTCCATGGCCGGGCTGCCGGCTGAATACAAACACGAGCCGGCGCTGGGCCTGGAAGCGGGCGCGGACGGGCTGGATCTGGTCAGGCCGCTTTTGGCGCAGGCCGCGGGTTTTCTGCATGACGGCGGGGTGATTTTTGTGGAGGTGGGCGAGGCGGCCGGGGCGCTGGATGAATACCTGGCGGCAGCCAGCTGCCCCTGCATCTGGCTTGACTTTGCGCGCGGCGGCGAAGGCGTGTCGCTGATTGAAAAGGCCGATCTGGCTGCCGCGCGCTGGAGCGGCTGATTGGCTTTGTCTGCAGCAGCGGTTTCGCTGCAGGAATTGGCGGGTGGCCGCTACAGGCTGGCGTCGGCCTGGCCGGCGGGCAGTACGCGCTTGAGGTCGTAGATGACGCCGTCTTTGGTCAGCCAGCGCCGCAGGCCGTTTTTGCCCATTTCTTTGAACTGGCTGTGGGCCACGCAGATGATGATGCCCTGGTAGGCGTTTTCATCCGGGTTTTCAAGCAGCTCAAGGTTGAATTCGCGGCGCGCGCGAGCGGGCTCGGCCCAGGGGTCGTGAACGTCGACGGCCAGGTTGTAGCGCCAAAGCTCGTGCACCACGTCGATAACGCGGCTGTTGCGTATGTCGGGGCAGTTTTCCTTGAAGGTCAGGCCCAGAACCAGCACGCGGGCGCCGGGCCGGTAAACGCTGCGTTCGGCCATAAGGCGCAGCATTTCGCGGGCCACGTGGCGGCCCATGCCGTCGTTGGTGCGTCGCCCGGCCAGGATCATTTCGGGGTGAAAGCCGCTTTGCTGGGCCTTGTGGGTCAGGTAGTACGGGTCCACGCCTATGCAGTGGCCGCCGACCAGGCCGGGCTGAAAGGGCAGAAAATTCCATTTGGTGGCGGCGGCGTCGAGTATGGCGGCCGTGTCCAGGCCCAGGTGGTTGAACAGCATGGCCAGCTCGTTGACAAGGGCGATATTGACGTCGCGCTGGGTGTTTTCTATGACTTTGGCGGCTTCGGCCACGCGAATGGAAGGCGCGCGGTGGGTGCCGGCGGTGACGATTTTTCCATACAGCGCGTCGATGAAATCCGCCGCCTGGGGCGTGCAGCCCGAGGTGACCTTGATGACCGAACTGAGCCGGCGTTTCTTGTCGCCGGGGTTGATGCGCTCGGGCGAGTAGCCGACGTAGAAGCCGCGGCCGGTGTCGCTGTTGTCGCTGCTGATGCAGGTCAGCCCTGATTTGGCTTCGAGCACCGGCACGCAGTCCTCTTCGGTGCAGCCGGGGTAGACGGTGGATTCGTAGATGACCACATTGCCCGGCGCCAGCTGGCGGCCAACGCTGGCGCTGGCGCCCAGCAGGGGCGCCAGGTCGGGGCGGCGCGCGGCGTCTATGGGCGTGGGCATGGCAATGATGTAGACCGACGCAGGCGCCATGTCCTGTTCGCGGTGGGTCAGGCTGAGGTTGTCGGCCGCTGCGGCCAGCTCTGCGCTGTCCACCTCGCGGCTGGCGTCGTGGCCCCGGCGAATCTGATCAACGCGCTCGGCGTCAATATCAAAGCCGATGACGCGGTAGGCGCGGGCCAGCTCGACGGCCAGCGGCAGCCCGACGTAGCCCAGCCCGACAACGGCGATGGTGGCCTGCCTGGATTCAAGCTTTTGCTGCAGTGCTTCAAGCGGGTTGCTGGCTGTCGGGTTCATGCTTATTCCACGGTGACGGATTTGGCCAGGTTTCTGGGGCGGTCAACATCGGTGCCCTTGAGCAGGGCCACGTGATAAGCCAGCAGCTGCAGGGGAATGACGGCCATGATGGGGCTGGTGTCGTTGTTCATGCCCGGCACCTGCAGGTTGGTGATGTTGTCGTCGCTGCGCAGCCTGATGCTGTCGGCAACAAAGTTGATGAGCTGTCCGCCGCGCGCGCTGACTTCCTCGATATTGGAGCGCAGCTTGTCAAGCAGGTGGTCGTCGGGCGCCACGGTGACCACCGGCATGTCTTCATCCACCAGCGCCAGCGGGCCGTGCTTGAGTTCG
>DATGSU010000190.1:0-8087 GCA_035302305.1 Wenzhouxiangella sp.
GCCAGCAAAAGAAAAATTCCGGCGGTCAGTTCAATTTGATGGGATGATTTCATGATGTTTTCTAGAGCATGAATGCTGAAAGAACGAAGTCGAGAACCAGCACCGAAATGGCGGTGGCAATAACGGTTTGGGTGGTGGCCAAGGCCACGCCTTCGCTGGTGGGGCGGGCCGACCAGCCGTACCAGGTGGCCACCCACGCGGCAACAAATCCGAAGCATGCCGATTTGAGCATGCCGCCGCCAAAGTCGCGCATGAGCTCCACCGAAGACTGCATGTTGCTCCAGAACGCGGTGGGGTCGCTGCCCATCAGGAAGACGGCAAAAAATATGCCGCCGACAATGGCGGTGACATTGAAGATCAGCACCAGGGCCGGCAGGGCGATCATGCCGGCCAGAAGACGCGGCTGCACGATGCGCTCTATGGGGTCAATGGCCATCAGTTCCAGCGCGTCAAGCTGCTCGGTGGCGCGCATCAGGCCGATTTCTGCGGTAATGGACGTTCCGGCCCGCCCGGCAAACAACAGGGCCGCCAAAACCGGGCCAAGCTCGCGAAACAGCGACAGGGCAAGAACGGTGGACACGGCATCGGACGCCCCGAAGCGGGTCAGCGTGTCGTAGGTCTGCAAAGTAAGCACCAGGCCGACAAAAAAACCGGAAATGACGATGATGACCAGCGAGCGCACGCCGGCAAAGTAAACCTGGCGCAGCAGTTCACCCAGCTGGGCCCGGCCCAGCCGCAGTCGGGCCATAACCGTGAGCAGAAAAATGCCGGCCCGGCCCAGCTCGCGCAGCGGGGCGGTCAGGGCGCTGCCGGTAGAAGGCGTGCTCATTGTTTCTCTCCAGACGCCAGCAGGTCGGATTCAAGTGTGCGGGCCGGATAGTGGAACGGCACCGGGCCGTCGGGTTCACCCTGCATGAACTGGCGCACCAGCGCATCGGTGCTGCCGGCCAGTTCGGCCGGCGACCCGCTGGCCATGAGCCTGCGGTTGGCAATGATGATGGCGTGGTCGGCCAGCTTGGCGATTTCGCCCACATCGTGGGTGATGACCACGCTTGTTGTGCCCAGCGCGGCATTGATGTCGCGAATGAGCCGCAGCGACACCCCCAGGGAAATGGGGTCCAGCCCGGCAAAGGGCTCGTCATAAAACATGATGTCGGGGTCCAGGGCCATGGCGCGGGCGGTGGCCACGCGCCGCCGCATACCGCCCGAAAGCTCGGCCGGATACAGATTGGCGGTGCCGCGCAAGCCAACCATTTCGAGCTTCATCAGAACCAGCCGGGCAATCAGTGATTCGGGCAGCCCGGTATGCTCGCGCACGGGCAGGGCCACGTTGTCAAAAACGGTCAGGTCGGTAAACAGGGCGCCGCTTTGCAGCAGCACGCCGGTGTTGCGGCGCAGGCGGCCCAGCTCGCGCGCGCCCAGTGTGTCAACGCGCTCATCGCCCATCCACACCTGGCCGCTGTCGGGCCTGAGCTGCCCCAAAGCCAGCCGCATGAGGGTGGTTTTGCCGGCGCCGCTGGGGCCGAGCACGGCAGTGACCTTGCCGGCAGGAATGCTCGCGCTCAGGCGCTCGAGAATGACCCGCCCGCCGAGGCGCAGGGTGACATCCTTGATAACAATGGCGCTGGCTGGTTTATTGTTCATGCTGGTGCCAAGACCGGTGACATGACCGCTATTGTCGCATCAAAGGATATACCGGCTGAGGTCTTCATTGCCGGCCAGGTCCTGCAGCGACTGGTTGACATAGTCGGCATCAACGACGATTTTTTCGCTGGAGCGGTCCGGGGCCGAGTACGAAATTTCCTCCAGCAGGTGCTCCATGATGGTGTGCAGTCGCCGTGCGCCGATGTTCTCGGTCGACTCGTTGACGGCAAAGCTGATTTCAGCCAGCCGCGTGATGGCGTCGTCGGTAAACTCCAGCTCGACGCCTTCGGTGGCCATCAGCGCTATGTACTGCCGGGTCAGGCAGGCATCGGGCTCGGTCAGAATGCGCTTGAAATCGTCGGCCGACAGGGCGCGCAGCTCAACGCGTATGGGCAGCCGCCCCTGAAGCTCGGGCACCAGGTCGGACGGCCTGGCCACATGAAAGGCGCCGGAGGCAATAAACAGAATATGCGAGGTGCTGACCGGACCATAGCGGGTGTTGACCGTGGTGCCTTCCACCAGCGGCAGCAGGTCGCGCTGTACGCCTTCGCGTGAAACCTCGCCGGCGCTGCCGCCTTCGGCGCGGCGGGCCACCTTGTCGATTTCATCCAGAAACACGATGCCGCGCTGCTCGGCCGCTTCAAGGGCCTTTTGCTTGACCTCCTCCTCGTTGATCATGCGGCCGGCCTCTTCCTCAATCAGCACGGGAATGGCGTCCTTGACCTTCATGCGCCGGGTTTGCTTGCGCTCGCCCGACATGTTGGAAAACATCTGCTGCAGCTGGCTGGTCATTTCTTCCATGCCCGGTGGCGCCATGATTTCCACGCCCAGGCGCATATCAAGATCGATCTCGATCTCGCGCTCGTTGAGCTCGCCGGACAGAAGCCTGCGCAGCATTTTGCGCCGCGATTCGGCATTGCCGCTGTCTTCGGCGGGCGCGTCGGCAAAGCCGCTGGAAGATCTTTTGGGCAGCATGATGTCAATGACGCGCTCAACCGCGGCATCTTCAGCGCGCGAGCGCACCTCCTGCATGGCCTGCTCGCGGGTGAGCTTGTAGCTGGCCTCGGCCAGGTCGCGGATGATGGATTCCACGTCCTTGCCGACATAGCCCACCTCGGTGAACTTGGTGGCCTCCACCTTGATGAAAGGCGCCTTGGCGAGCGTGGCCAGGCGGCGCGCAATTTCCGTCTTGCCCACGCCGGTGGGGCCAATCATGAGGATGTTCTTGGGCGTGATTTCAGGCTGCAGGCTTTCCTCAACCTGCAGGCGCCGCCAGCGGTTTCTCAGCGCAATGGCCACCGCGCGCTTGGCGTCGGCCTGGCCGATGATGTGGCGGTCCAGTTCCTGAACTATTTCGCGAGGGGTCATCTGGGTCATGTCAAGCGTTGTTTCCTGAATCGGTGTCGAGAGTTTCTATGGTGAAGGTCTGGTTGGTGTAAATGCAGATTTCGCCGGCAATGGTGAGGGCCTCGCGGCAGATGGATTCCGCATCCATTTCGGTGTGGCGCAGCATGGCGCGCGCGGCCGCCTGTGCGTAGGGACCGCCCGAGCCTATGGCTATCAGGCTTTCTTCGGGCTCGATCACGTCGCCATTGCCGGTAATGATCAGCGACGCTTCATGGTCGGCTACCGCCAGAAGCGCCTCAAGGCGGCGCAAAAGCCGGTCGGTGCGCCAGTCCTTGGCCAGCTCCACTGCGGCCCGGGTCAGGTGTCCGGAGTGCATTTCAAGCTTGCTTTCAAAGCGCTCGAAAAGGGTGAATGCATCGGCCGTGGCGCCGGCAAACCCGGCCAGAATTTGATCCTTGTACAGACGCCGCACCTTGCGGGCGTTGGATTTCATGACGGTATTGCCAAGCGTTACCTGGCCATCGCCGGCAATCACGACCTGATTGCCGCGCCGGACCGAAACAATGGTTGTTCCGCGGTATTGTTCCATGATTCAGTTGGTTCGTTGATGAGGTGGAAATTCACAACATGGGGACGGCAGGCGCCCGGGACAATCCGCGCTTTTGCCGGCTGCTGGCTTGCCGAATCGATGGCACCCCGGCTTCAGTCCCTGTTTTTGGCGCGCGGATGGGTGCGGTCGTAGGTTTCGGCCAGGTGCTGGAAATCGAGATGGGTATAGATCTGGGTGGTGCTTAAATTGGCGTGGCCCAGCAGCTCCTGAACGGCGCGCAAATCGCCGGAAGACTCGAGAATATGGGAGGCAAACGAGTGCCTGAGCTGGTGCGGGTGCACGGTTTGATCAAGTCCCTGCCGGGCCGACCACGTGGCCACCCGTTTTTGAATGGCGCGCACGCCCAGCGGCCTGCCCTGCATGCTGGTAAATACCTGTGGCTGATCGCTGCCGGCTGCCAGAAAATGGATTTTGTGCCAGCGCTTGAGCGCTTTTATGGCCGGCCCGCCTATGGGCACAATGCGCTCGCGCCTGCCCTTGCCCACCACGCGCACCATGCCTTCAGAAAGATCAATTTGATTCCAGGTCAGGGTGGCCAGCTCGCTGACGCGCAGTCCGGCCGAATAAAGAAGTTCGAGCATGGCACGGTCACGGCAGGCCAGGTCGCTGTCTTCGGGAATATCCAGCAGGGTCGCCACCTGGTCGACATCGAGGGCGTTTGGCAGCCTGCGCCTGGCCCTGGGTGCGCGCACGCCTTCGGCCGGGTCGTGGTGCAGAATTTTTTCGCGACGCAGATAGCGAAAGAAGCGCCGCAGTCCGGACAGACGGCGCTGAATGCTTGCCGGGCTCAGCCCGCGGCGGTGCTCGCTGGCGGCAAAGCTGCGCACATCCGAAGGCTGCAGCTGTGCGACCTGATCGATTCCATTTTTGCAGCACCAGCGCTTGAGCTGTTTCAGGTCGCGGCTGTAGGCCGCCAGCGTTGCCGGGCTCAATCCGGCCTCGTTTTCAGCGTGTTCAAGAAAAGCACTGATGGCGGCGGGCAGTTTCATTTCAGGCGTGCTTGCGGGCCAGGTCGTCCTTGAGTTGTTCCAGGCGGAATTCCACGCTTTTGCCCAAAAGCTCCAAAAACAGGGTGCCCATATGGGGCTGGAAACGATCGGTGGAATCCGATCCCAGGGCCAGCAGGCCGTGCTGGCCGACTGGAACCAGGGCGACCGACGCAATGTCCTTGTGGCGCCTGGGAAACAGCAGCTCCAGCTTGGCCCGGGTGAGGCGGCCAAATTCAATCTTTTGGCGCTCAAGCAAATTTTCCACCCAGTCGGGCAGGGCGGGTGCGTGGACGGAAATCCCGGCAACCTCGCCCAAATCGTCTGGCGCGGACAGCAGATGCAGCCTGGCCGCAGCAACATCGAAATCGCGCTCGAGCAGCGTGAAAAGTCGCGCGAAGAAATCCTCTGCGCGGCGGCTACTCATGATGTCCAGAGTCAGCATATGCAGCCGGTGCATCAGTCGCTCGTTTTCGCCGGCGATGCCGGCAAAGGCCTTGAGCCGGGACTTGAGCCCGGAGTTTTCCTTGCGCAGTCGCGCCACCTGAATTTCTATAAGCGAGTGGGCCCCGGTGTTGTGCGGCAGCGTCATCAGGTCAAGAAGTTCGGGGTTCCGAACGAAAAGGTCGGGCTGGTGCTGCAGCCACCTTACAACGTCCTGTTCAGTCAGCGTATTCTGTTTGCTCATGTTGCAAATCCCCTCGCAGAGCCTTCAAGGCCGGGCGCCAGTGCATGTAGGTTCAAATTTACCACACTCCCGTGCCGGGCTCCTGAAACCGTTGCGGCGCACAAGCCTTGTGCGCATCAGCGATCGGCAGCGTCTTGTTGGCTATTGCCACTGTCGCTGTCATGTTCTTCGTCGGCATCGCTCGGGCCCGCTTCAGGCTGCGGCAGATACAATGCCCCTTTCTGTCCGCATCCGGTCAGAGCAGGCACCGCTGAAACCAACAGAACGAATGTCAGGGCGGTTAAACTTGGGCGCACCATAAACTCCGGAAAATCAATGATGGAACAGGTGGTTGTTGATACCGGCCGCAACCCCAGGCATGCAGTTGTATGGCTGCACGGACTGGGCGCGGACGGCCATGATTTCGAGCCGATTGTACCGCAGCTTTCGGCCGCTTCAGCCCGCGCCGTGCGCTTTATCTTTCCGCATGCCCCGGTTCGGCCGGTCACTATCAACGGCGGCCTCCCCATGCGCGCCTGGTACGATATTTTCGGCGTGGACATCGACCGCAACCAGGACGCCGAAGGCATTGCGGCTTCGGTGGCGGCGATTGATGCGCTGCTTGATGAGCAGCTGGCGGCCGGCATTGAGCCACACAGGATCATTCTGGCCGGGTTTTCGCAGGGCGGCGCCATTGCGCTGCGCTGCGGCCTGGCGCGTGCGCCGGCGCTGGGCGGGGTTGTCGGGCTGTCGACTTATCTGCTGGGCGCCGACAGTTTGGACGAATGGGCCAACGGGAACGAGCTGCCGCCGGTTTTCATGGGCCACGGAACCCAGGACCCCATTGTGCCCGCAGCGCTGGGCGAATCATCGGCAAGGCGGCTGGAAGAAGCCGGTTATGCCGTGCAGTGGCAGGCCTGGCCCATGGCGCACAGCGTGTGTGCCGAAGAAATCGCCGCGCTCGATGCCTGGCTGGATGCGCGCTGGTCGTGAGCAGGCTGCGGGTTGTTGTTGTTGATGACGAGCAGCCGGCCATCGATCGCCTGATTCGGCTGATGGGTCAGGCAGGCGATGTTGAAGTCTGCGCCCAGCTGGACGATCCGCAACAGGTGCTCGATGCGTGCTGTCGGCTGCAGCCCGATGCGGTTTTTCTTGATATTGAAATGCCCGGCCTGAACGGCATTGAGCTGGCGCAGCAGCTTGCAGCCCTGGCGTCCGCTCCGGCAATTGTGTTTGTGACCGCGTTTGAACAGTATGCGGTCGAGGCCTTCGAGATCGAGGCGGTCGACTATCTGGTCAAGCCGGTGCGGCCGGACAGGTTGGCACAGGCGCTGGAAAGGGCGCGCAACCGGCCGGTTGGTTCGGATGCGACCATCAGCACCCGCCTGGGCGATCGTGTGCAGGCCATTCCGGTGGCCGGCATTCGCGCGCTGGTATCCGAAGACAAGTACACTGTGGTTCATTTTGAAGGGGGCCAGGCCCTGCTGGATGATTCACTGGTCAGCCTTGAGCAGCGTCTGGGATCGCTTTTTGTGCGCACCCACCGCAAGGCGCTGGTGGCGCGCCGCTACCTGCGCGGCCTGTACCAGGACGAGCACGGGCAGGACAGGGTGGAACTTGTCGGCGTCAGCTGTCATCCTCCGGTCAGCCGCAGAAACCTGGCGCGCATTCGTGAGCTGCTTGAAGCACCGCCGGCCCAGGACAGAAGTCGAATATGAACAAACTCAGAATTGCAACACGAAAATCCGCGCTGGCCATCTGGCAGGCTGAACATGTGGCCCAGAAGCTGAGGGATCATCACCCCGAACTGGACGTGTCGCTGGTGCCGCTGAGCACTCGCGGCGACGAAATACTCGATCGGTCGCTGGCGGAAATAGGCGGCAAGGGGCTTTTTCTGAAGGAGCTGGAGCGCGCGCTGCTTGCCAACGAGGCGGATATCGCCGTTCATTCGCTCAAGGATGTGCCGGCCGTGCCGCAGCCGGACTTCGAGCTGGTGGCCTACCCGCCGCGGGCCTCGTGGCACGATGTGTGGATTACCCGCGACGGCAGCCGCCCCGAAGACCTTCCGGCCGGCGCCATGGTGGGCACGGCCAGCCTGCGCCGCCAGGGGCAGATTCTTGCCCTGTGCCCGCAGCTTGAGGTAAAAACGGTGCGCGGCAATGTTCAAACCCGCCTGGGCCGGCTGGATGAAGGTGCGGTTGATGCCCTGATTCTTGCCGCTGCCGGGCTGGAACGGCTGCAAATAAGGCGCGAACACAGCCTGGCGCTGAAGCCGCCAGGCTTTTTGCCGTCAGCCGGCCAGGGCGCCATTGTGGTGCAGTGCCGTGCCGGTGACGACGCCGTGAGCGCGCTGGCAAAACCCCTGGACTGCACGGAAACCCGGCTGATCACCCGCGCCGAGAGGGCGGTGGTGGCCGAACTGGGTGGTGACTGCAGGATGCCGCTGGCAGCACTCGCACGTCTTCATGACGGGCAGCTGCACCTGCACGCGCGCCTGGTGAGCCTGGACGGCACAAAAACAGTCAACGCCGAGGTCCAGGGTGCGCCGGAAGAAGCGTCCGCCCTTGGGCGTCAGGCGGCAAAACTTCTTCTTTCGCGCGGCGGGGCGGCTATCCTGTCACAGATTTGAAGACTGGCAAAAAAGATCGCTGCAATGCGCTGGACTTATGCAATGAGTTGTGTCACAGTGTCACCCGCTTGGGAAGACAGGGCTTGGACAGTCAAATTTCCGGGCGTCGTCCACGGCATGATTTGTCGAGGTGCGTCCCCCTACTGCCAACGCCAACACGCAAGCCCCCAGCACTTTGGCAAGTTGTGCCAGACGCCCGGAATC
>DATGSU010000191.1:0-6756 GCA_035302305.1 Wenzhouxiangella sp.
GTAGCTGAACACGTTGGTGTAAAACATTTTTTCATCGCTGCGGTCCGGTTCCACCAGCATGATTCCCGCGTGCGGGTAGCTGTGTTCGTATTTGCGCATGCCGATTTGCATGCGCGACTGGATCAGCGAGCGAAATGTCTGCGACAGCACCACCGGCAGCCCGCCGCTGACCATGCGCCGCACGTGCCTGCCGTCCTCCAGGCCGCCATTATCGGCCGCCGTATGAGGAACGAGCGGATTGATGGCAATGAGCAGATCGGTGCCCTCATCCAGCGCGGCCGAAGCGTTGAGCGTGCGCCGCAGGGCGCCATCAACATACAGGCGGCCGTCGATCTCGACGGGCGGGTACAGACCCGGCAGGGCCGCCGAAGCCTGCACGGCACGTGAGATTGAGACATGGTCAAAACCCGGCTCGCCAAAGCGCACGGCGCGCCCGGTTTCAAGCTCAACGGCAATGATTCTCAGGGTGGCTTCAAGGCGGCTGAAATCATTGCTGCGGCCCGGCTTTTCAAATACGGATTTCAAAAAGCGCTCAATGCCGTGATTGTCAAAAATCCCGGTGGGCAGCAGCCGGCTCAAGCCGTCCAGGCCCTCAAGGCCCGCCATGCGGCGCGGATCACGAATGAATCGGCCGGTCATTTTCAGCAGCGTGGCCGGAATGCGCACCGCCCGGTTTGCGTATTCGCGCAGCGCCGGGCGCAAAAACTGCTCCGGCCTGAAGGAGAACTCGGCATTGGCCGTGCCCATGAAAATGCGCGCCATGCGAGTGGCCGACATGCGGTTGGCAAGGCTGGATGCAAGAATTGCCCCCGAGCTGACGCCAACATACACATCCAGGTCGTGCATGCGCACGCCGTCCAGGGCTTCGTCAAGCGCCTTTAGAACGGCCAGCTCGTAGATTGCGCCCAGCGGGCCGCCGCCGGCGATGGCCAGACCGATGACCGGTCGTCGGCCGCTGGTGCTGCGCGGCGCTGAAGCTGGGGTCAATGAAAGCATGCCGGCATTATAATGAAGTTTGAGACAGCAGAAAAAATCTGCTGCCTGCCGCCAGGCGCTGCGTTGCCCGGCGCCCCAGCCCGCTGCCAACCACTTACACCCACCGGAACCCTTTTCAATGAGCAAAAACACCAGCTACCGGCATCTGGAAACCTGGATAGGGCGCAACCTGGATATTGCGGCTGAAATTCCCGCGCAGGGCAGGCTGCGCTCTTCGTTTGACAGGCTGCAGGGCTGGCAGCAGGCACGCCTTGATACCACTTATGCCGACCTGGCGGCCCAGCCGCGCTTCAGCAAGGCCTGCCGGTTTTTTCTGGGCGAGCTGTACGGCGGCGGCGACTGGCAGGCGCGCGACCGGCAGCTGGCGCGCGTGCTGCCCATCATGCGCCGGCTGCTGTCAAAACAATTGCTGCACGCCCTGGGTGAGGCCATGCGCCTGCAGGTCATGAGCCTTGAGCTGGATCTGGACCTGGCGCGCATTCTGGCCGATGCCGACAGCATCGACCAGCCGGCCTATGCAGCGGCCTACCGCAAGCAGGCCCGCTGGCAAGACAGAAAAGAGCAGATTCGACTGGTGCGCAGCCTGGGTGAGCAGCTGGACGACATCGTCAGCAAGCCCGGCCTGCACAGGCTGGTACGCGTCATGCGTCGCCCGGCCCGCCTGGGGGGCGTCGGGTTGCTGCAGGACTTTCTTGAGCGCGGGCTGGATGCCTTTGCAAACCTGGGCGAGGCCGAGGATTTTCTGAGCGTGATCTGCGGTCGCGAACTGCAGGCGCTTGAAGCCATGCGCAACAACGACGACTGGCCATTCAGGCCGTGGACAGGCACAGGGCCCGTCACGCCGGCCGGGCAAGCAGCGCCCGAGCAGGGGCAGGGCAGCTAGCTAGCCGTGCCGTGCTGCGCTCCAGCGCACCATTTGGCGTGCTTCCTCCAGCAGTTCCTCGGGGTCATCATCGTGCCGGGGGTCGGGAAACTGAACGGCAAAACGAACGTTTACCGGCAGCTGCATGCTCGAGAAGCGAATGCTCTTGCCAATCAGCTTGTGCCTGAGCCGGGTCAGCAGGCATCTGGCGCTGTCTCTGCAGGTGGCCATCAGAATTACGCTGAAAAGACTGTCGCCGGTGCGATGTATGCTGTCTTCCTGGCGCAGTTCGGCCATCAGGGTGCGCTGCAGGTTGCGCATGACCGCTTCGGCCCAGTGGCGGCCAAAACGCTCGCTGGTGCTGCTGTATCCCTGAAACCTGATGTGCAGCAGCGACAGCTCCAGCCCCTGACGGTTGTGAAAGCTGAGCGTTTGCCGCAGGCGCAGACAATAGGTGGCCGGCTCTTCCGGCTGCTGCAGGGGGTGGGCAACCAGATTGTCGGCCAGGCGTTCCGACAGGCCTTCAGCTTCGTCGTCGCTGCGCACCGGTGGTTGTGTCCGCGTATCGGCGATCAGCGCATGTTCCAGGTCCTGGGGGCTGAACGGCTTGGTGATGAAGTCGCTGGCCCCCGCGCCCAGGGCGCGTTTGCAGGCGCTGGCCTCGTCGTCGCCGGTAACCACCAGAATGGGCAGCTGGCGAATGCGGCTGTTGGTCGAGCGACGAATTCTCTTGATGAGCTCATGGCCGTCCATAACCGGCATCATCAAATCGGTAAACACCAGGTCGATCTGATCGTCCCGCTTGAGCGTGTTCCAGGCATCCCGGCCGTTTTCAGCCAGCACAACCTGGCAGTGGCGTTCGAGAAACTTGCTGCCCGCATAGCGCATGAGACGTGAATCGTCGACGAACAAAACGCGTCGCTGTTGGTCGGTATGATCAATTGCCTGCAGCATCTGCCTGCTCGTCAAGACCTTGCCTGGCCCCTTTTGCCATAGCAACATTCTGCGTTATAAGCGCTTGTCTTGCAAGAGATGATGACGATTTTGCAGGCGCGCGGATCGGGCCGGCCGGGTTTTTTCAAGGGCCAGGCGGCCGGAATGGCATAAACTGTGGTTATCCGCGCCCGGTTTCGCTACAATGCCCCGCTGCACCCAATTCATGGAGAGGTGCCAGAGTGGTTGAACGGGCTCGCCTGGAAAGCGAGTGTACGGTAACCCCGTACCGAGGGTTCGAATCCCTCCCTCTCCGCCAGCAGTCAAAACGCCGCGCCCAACAACGGGGCGCGGCGTTTTTTTTTGGGCTTTGCAAGACCACAACGCCCGCTTTTCTTGATTTACGTTCCTGTATGTTCTACAACATGGGGCTCGACCGATTGGCAGCAAAGGGGGCCGAAGACCATGTGGGCGGCCAAAAGCAGTTCGCCTGCACAAGCTGCCGGCCGGGCGATTCAGCCCCGCGCCCAACTAGACCGCTGCACGGTCAGCGTATCGGCGCGCGGCAAGCACTTTTAACAACAGGCACAAACAACACATGACCAAACAGAAAATGACGCAGCGCCGCAGCGGCCCGGTCAAGAAAACCCAGCTCTATGCCTCGCTGTGGGCCAGCTGCGACGAGCTGCGCGGCGGCATGGACGCCAGCCAGTACAAGGACTATGTGCTGGCGCTGCTGTTTATCAAATACGTCAGCGACAAATACGCCGGCCAGCCCTTTGCAGATATCGAGGTGCCCGAAGGGGCCAGTTTTGACGACCTGGTGGCGCTCAAGGGCCGGGCCGATATCGGCGACCAGATCAACAAGAAAATCATCGCGCCGCTGTTCGACGGCAACCGCCTGGCCAGCAAGCCCGATTTCAACGACGACAGCAAGCTCGGCTCGGGCAAGGAAAAGGTCAGGCGCCTGACCAACCTGATCGCCATTTTCGAAAACCCGGCGCTGGACTTTTCCCGCAACCGCGCCGCCGACGACGACCTGCTGGGCGACGCCTATGAATACCTCATGCGCCACTTCGCCACCCAGAGCGGCAAGAGCAAGGGGCAGTTCTACACGCCGGCAGAAGTCAGCCGGGTCATTGCCCAGGTCATCGGCATCGGCAAGGCCCAAACCAGCGGCCGAACCCGCGTTTACGACCCCACCTGCGGGTCGGGTTCGCTGTTATTGAAAGTGGCCGACGAGGCCCGCACCCCCGTGTCGCTCTACGGCCAGGAAAAGGACAGCAGCACGGCCGGCCTGGCGCGCATGAACATGATTCTGCACGCCAACGCCGGCGCCGAAATTGCCCAGGGCAACACCTTGACCAGCCCGGAATTTCTCGACGGCGACCAGCTGCTCGGCTTTGATTATGTGGTTGCCAATCCGCCGTTTTCGGACAAGCGCTGGAGCACCGGACTGGACCCGGAAAACGACCCCTACGGGCGCTTCGACGGCATCGGCATTCCGCCCGCCAGGCAGGGCGACTACGCCTATTTGCTGCACATTCTCAAGTCCATGAAGTCCACCGCCACCGGCGCCTGCGTGCTGCCCCACGGCGTGCTGTTTCGGGGCAATGCCGAAGCCGCCATCCGCAAGAACCTGGTGCGCCGCGGCGTCATCAAGGCCGTCATTGGCCTGCCGGCCAACCTGTTTTACGGCACCGGCATCCCCGCCTGCATCGTGGTGCTCGACAAGCGCAACGCCGAGCAGCGCAAGGGCATTTTCATGATTGACGCCAGCGCCGGCTTCATCAAGGACGGCTCCAAGAACCGCCTGCGCTCGCGCGACATCCACCGCATTGTCGATACCTTTCGCCAGGCGGAAGACGTGCCCGGGTACGCCCGCCTCGTGCCCTGGAGCGAAATCGAGGGCAACGACTACAACCTCAACCTGCCGCGCTACATCGACAGCCGCCCGCCGGAAGACGAGCAGGACATCGACGGCCACCTGAACGGCGGCATTCCCGTGGCCGAAGTGAACGCCCTGGACCACTACTGGGCCGTGTATCCCGACTTGCGCCACGCCCTGTTTGCGCCCCTGCGCGCCGGCTACGTGGAGCCCGCCTGCGAAGCCGGCCGCATTCACTCCGTCATTGGCGAACACCCGCAGTACATCGCCCACGCCGAGCGCATGCGCGCGCATTTTGCCCGCTGGCGTAACAAACAGGTGGCGCCGCTCAAGGCGCTGGGCGAAGGCTTTCAGCCGCGTGATTTCATTGTTCAGCTGTCCGAAAGCCTGCTGGCCCACTATCGCGGCCAGCCGCTCACCGACGCCTACGCCGTCTATCAGCACCTTATGGACTACTGGGCCGACACCATGCAGGACGACGCCTGGCAGATTGCCGCCCACGGCTGGCGGGCCGAGCCCTACCGCATCATCGAAAAAACCAAAAGCGGCAGGGAGAGAGACAGGGGCTGGGCCTGCGATCTGGTGCCCAAGCCGCTGGTTGTGGCGCGCTGGTTTGCCGCCGAGCAGCAGGCGCTGGACGCACTGGACGCCGAGCTGGAGCGCCTGGCCGCCGAACAGACCGAACTGGAGGAAGAACACGGCGGCGAAGCGGGCGCCCTGCAAACCGTCAGCAACCAGACCGATGCAAGAAAAGCCTGGCGGGAAGCGTTTGATTCCGCCTGGCAGGAAAGCGACCGCGACGCCTTCAAGGCCTGCCAGGCGCGGCTGAAGGAACTCGACGCCGCCACCCAGCGCCTGGCCGTTGTTGAAAGCGACCGCCACCTGCAGCGGCTCAAAAATGCCCGGGGCAATATCAACCTCAAGCCCGTCAGGGACCGGCTCAAGGCGGCATCCGATCCGGCTGAAATTGCCGCGCTGAAAGAGTTTCTGGTGTTGAGAGACCGGATCAGGGACGCAAGGAAAGCCGTCAAGACGCTTGAGGCAGACGCCGAAGAACGTATTGGTGCCCGTCTGCCGTGCCCCGACGACGACGGCCCGCTGGGCGATCTGACCGTTATAAACCAGTGGCTGGCGCTGGCAAGGAAACAGGCCGAGGTCAGAAAGCAGCGCCGGCAGGCCGACGCCGAGCTGGACGCCGCCGCGCTCGCCCGCTACGCCGAGCTCACCGAGGCCGACATTCAAAGCCTGGTGGTGGAAGACAAATGGCTCGCCGCCCTGCAGGCCGCCGTGCTGCAAGAAACCGGGCGCAGCCGCCGCGAACTGGCCCGCCGCGTGCGCGAGCTGACCGAACGCTACGCCCGCCCGCTGCCCAAGCTGCAAAGCGACGTGGACGCGCTGCAGGCCAAAGTCGACGCCCATCTGGAAAAAATGGGGTTTGCATGGACATAAAAGACGCCGCCGCCGAATACCGGCCCGAAATTACGCCCCAAACCCGCGAAGGCAGCGTGCCGCCCGGCTACAAGCGCACCGAAGTGGGGGTGATACCGGAGGATTGGGCCGTGGTTCAGCTCGAGGAAAATTTTGATATTGCTTCAAGCAAACGTGTGCTTCAGTCCCAATGGCAAACAACTGGTGTACCGTTTTACCGAACCAGAGAGATCGCAGACTTGTCTGAGATTGGTGCCGTCGATAATGAGTTATTCATAAGTAAAGAGCTTTATAAAAATTATGCGGCCACATACGGCGTACCGCAGGTAGGCGATATCCTTGTTACGGGCATTGGAACAATAGGGCTTGCCTATGTTGTACAAGATACAGAACCGTTCTACTTCAAGGACGCCAGTGTTATTTGGCTTAAGAATCGAGGTTCTTTTGATGCAGAGTTTTTAGGTCAATTATTTAGAACGAGAATAATCAAAGATCAAATAGCCAACTCATCGACCGGAACAACTGTTGCGACATACACAATTTCCGGAGCCAAAAAAACAGCTGTTCCGGCACCATCGCTAGCCGAACAACACACAATCGCCGAGGCCCTGTCGGATGCAGACGCCCTGATCGCCGCGCTGCAGCGCCT
>DATGSU010000192.1:0-3095 GCA_035302305.1 Wenzhouxiangella sp.
AACAATGCCCTCGTCGGGCATGGAGGCGGCATCGGAGCCGGCCAGTGGGGCAGTCAGCGCAAAGCAGGGGATGTCCTCACCGCTGGCCAGGCGCGGCAGGTAGTGGTTTTTCTGTTCTTCGGTGCCAAAGTAGGTCAGCAGTTCGCCGGGGCCGAGCGAATTGGGCACCATGACCGACACGGCGGCGGACAGGCTGCGGCTGGCCAGTTTGGTGACCACCGCAGCGTTGCCCTGGGCGGAAAACTCCAGGCCGCCGTATTTTTTCGGGATGATCATGCTCAGGAAGCGTTCCTTGCGGATGAAGTCCCAGGCTTCCTCGGGCAGATCCATGAGCTCGTTGTTGATCTGCCATTCGTCGAGCATTTCACACAGGCGTTCAACCGGGCCGTCCAGAAAAGCCTGCTCTCGTTCGGACAGGGCGGGCTTTTTGACCTCGAACAGCCGTCCCCAGTCGGGCTTGCCCGAAAGCAGCTCGGCGTCCCACCAGACGGTGCCGGCGTCCAGCGCCTCGCGTTCGGTGTCGGAAATGGGCGGCAGCACCGACTTGAACCAGCCCAGCAGTCGATTGGACACCAGCACCCGGCGCAGCGGCCTGAATGCCGCAGCAGCCAGCAAAGCGGCCGCGAGAACATACAGGGTGATGACCGGCCAGGCGGCACCGCCCCATATGACGACGATGGCAGCGGCGCCGGCCAGGCCGGCAGACAGGCCGGCGGACAGTCGAAACCAGGCCAGCGCCAGCAGGCCGCCCGCCAGAAGAAGAATCAGGAACCAGGTCATGCGGTGACCTCCGTGGTGCTGTGAGTCCGGGTGGACGGTTGTTTGGTGCGGCAGCCGCGCAGGCCGGCGGCGGCGAACTGGACAAGCTCGGCGGCAATGACGCGCGTTTCGTTGAGCGCGGACTCGGCCATGGTCAGCGTGAGTGCGCCAACGATAAAATCAAGCTGGTGGCGCAGCCGCTCAGGATCGGCTGCGGGCAGCGCGTCGGCAATGGCGCGCGCAAAGCGCTGCATGATGTGGGCGTAGTCATGGCTCAGGGCCTGGTGCAGAACCACGTCGCGGTCGGCAAAAGCGCGCAGCAGAAGCTGCATGAAACGCTGGGCTTCGGCATCGCCGCCCTGGCTGAAGGCCAGCGCGGGCTCGACAAAAGCATTCAGAACGTCTTCAAGTGACGGGTTGTCGTGTTCGCGCTCAATGCTGCTCAGCTGTTCAAGACGCGCGGCGTTGAGCGCATCGAGCCGGCGGCGGAATACCGCATGTATCAGAGTCTGCTTGGCGCCGAAATGATAGTTGACGGCGGCCAGATTCACCCCGGCGCTGCGCGTGATCTGGCGCAGCGTGGTCGGGTGAAAGCCCTGTTGCGCAAACAGGCTTTCGGCGGCGTCAAGAATCTTGTCGCGGGTGTTTACAGACAATTTAAACGCTCGATTTAAACAAGCGTTTTAAATGCTACTCCCTGCGGGATCATTTGGCAAGCGCTGCCCGCATGCGCCGAGCCAGGAGGAGAAGGCACGCATAGTTGAAGTCTCGTCACCTCAGTCGATCAGGCAAAAGCGTACCGCGCCTGATTGGTGAGGGAGTCTGCACAGCTTTCAAGTCAGGCGTCCATCATATTTTGCGTATTTTGGGCAAGCCGCTGGCGCTTGCCGTCACCGGGCACGGTTTGGAGCGGGCACTGGGGGTTATCTGTCTTTCGGCGGCTGTACTTGATCCCGGATATCCACAGCCGCAAGATCCTGGGTCAGGCCGTCAACCTGTCTGCGGTTTTAGTCACACGGCTGCTGCGGCGAAGAAAAAGAGACAGCCACGGAGACCAGGGGGAGAACTCCGGCTTGTGGGCTGCAGCGGCAACGGGCTGCGCTGCAGCAACGAGTCATAGTCGATACACAGCAGCGCCACTGGCCGGAGCCACTGCAATTGAGCGTGGGAAATTGGCTCTGTCCTGTATCTTCCAGGGCTTATTGCCGCTGCGGTCTCCCGCTGGATCGGGCCTTCTGCCAGTCTGAAAACTCTATTGGGTCCAGTGGTTTGATGTCGGCGATCAACACGCTGAATTCGGGGCCGGATTCAGCTTTGGAGGAGCTAATTGATGCCTCGGTGAGACCTTCTATCATCAGGTTTGGAAGCTGCACGCTTTCACTGCCTCTCCCCTCCGGGAAATCCCTGATTGCAACGCTGGTAAACTCGCGCCCGTTCATCGCTCTGCTCTGAATAGTCAGGTCAAAGGCGCGACCATCAGGGGAAGTCAATTGAGCTTCATGCCCTTCCGCGATTTCAAGATTCACGGGTTCGGCCTCATTCACGGACACTTGCAGCAGATAAATATTGATCCGGTCAGAATCTGCAGCCATGTTGGCACTGGCAAGAAAAAGCATGGCCGCCAGAGCAGCTTTCGCATTCCGCATTTTATCTCCCTCGGCAGATGAAAGTTTCACTATACGCAGGGCTTTGAAGAAGCACAAACAACATGCTGTTCCTGGAGCGCAGGATCCCCTCATTTCATGCTGAAATTGGGGGGCATGCGCAGTCCACCGTTCAGGCCAAGCATAAGGATCCGGAGCGGCTGAAGGTCATCAGTGAACTTGCGCGGGATTGCCTGGCAGCCTGGCTTGTCCACGCGACGGGGCCAGCCTCTGGCCAGATGTTTCAGCAGGAAGACCTGGCGGATCCGGCTTCACGTCAGAGTGTCATGCAAAGGGGCACTTCTGTTTTTTGTAAGAAAAGAGGATGTTCCCACGCTGGGCTGGCACGGCCGCTTTTCCGGAAAATCAGACGCGGCAGGCTTCGCGGGCAATCTTTTTGGTGGTGCGTACACGTCCGGGGTTGGAAACAATCACCGCGCGTCCGGCATCGCTGCCGGACTGGGGGCAGATATTGACGGTGATATTGGTTCCGTAGGCCATGCCGGCCGGCGTGAAGCGCACGCGCCGGCGTCCGCCGGAATGCATGAACATACTGCGGCTGTTGTTTGGTTCAACGCGCAGAACATCCTTTCCGCTTTGTGGCTGGCCCGTTTTGTTCGCATCGACAAATGTCATCCAGCCATTGCTCCACACATTGTTGTCGGCGCAGCGGGCACCGTCGGTGGTGGGACA
>DATGSU010000193.1:0-12112 GCA_035302305.1 Wenzhouxiangella sp.
GGCCATGAAGTCCTTGGCAAACGCCTTGGACGATTCAAGCCGCGCCGCGCCTGCATTGGGCCCGAAGCATTTCAGGCCGGCCTGTTCAAAGCGGTCGACAATGCCGGCCGCCAGCGGCGCTTCGGGGCCGACAACGGTCAGATCGATGGATTCGCGATGGGCCAGCGCCACCAGGCCGTCGATATCGTCAGCCGCCACGGACGCATTGCGCACGCCGGGTTCGGCGGCAGTGCCGGCGTTGCCGGGTGCGACCACAACGTCGGAGACGCGTTTGGATTGTGCCAGCTTCCATGACAGTGCGTGTTCGCGGCCGCCGCTGCCGACAACAAGAATTTTCATTGATTCAGCCTGCCTGCCTGCATCAGGGGTAAAGCGGAATTGTACCAGCGGCTGCAGGGCCGGGCGGCGCCGGCGGGCTTTCAGTAGCGGGTATCAGTGCCTGAAGTGGCGACGGCCGGTAAAGACCATGGCGATGTCGTGCCGGTTGCAGGCGTCGATGACCTCGCGGTCGCGCATTGAGCCGCCGGGCTGGATGATGGCGCGCACGCCGTGTTCGGCCGCCGCCTCAATGCTGTCGGCAAACGGAAAGAAGGCATCGGAGGCCATGGCTGCGCCCTTCAGAGACAGGCCCGCTTCGGCGGCCTTGAGCGCGCCGAAGCGGGCCGAGTCAATGCGGCTCATCTGACCTGCGCCTATGCCCAGGGTGGCGCCGCTGTTGGCGTAGACGATGGCGTTGGAGCGCACCATGCGCACCACCGCCCAGGCAAATTTCAGCGTTTCAAGCTCCTCGTCTGAAGGCGCGCGTCGGGTGACGGCTTCAAGCGCCGGTGCGCTGCTCCAGTCGTCGTTTTGTTGCGCCAGCCAGCCGCCGTCTATGGCGCGCAGGGTGAATTCGGGTGGTGAGGGTTTGCCGGGGGTCAGTATGCGCAGGTTGCGCTTGCCGGCCAGCAGCCCGGCGGCTTCCTCGCTGATGCCGGGCGCGATCAGCACTTCCAGGAACATTTTTTCCAGGCGCCGGGCCAGCTCGACGTCAATTTCACGGTTGCAGGCCACAATGCCCCCAAACGCCGATGTGCTGTCACAGGCCAGCGCCTTGTCGTATGCCCGGGCCAGCGATGACGACTGCGCTGCGCCGCACGGATTGCCGTGCTTGACGATGACGCACGCCGGCCTGTCGCCCAGGCTGTTGACGCCGCTCCAGGCGGCATCGGCGTCCAGCAGGTTGTTGTAGCTTAAGGGCTTGCCCTGCAGCGGTTGGCAGCCGGCCAGTCCGGCCGCCTTTTGGCCGCGCCGGCTATATACCCCGGCTGCCTGGTGGGGGTTTTCGCCGTAGCGCAGAATGGCGGCTGAATCCAGCGCCAGGTTGAGGCTGGGCGGCAGTTTTTCATCGCTGTCGCAGGTCGACAGCCACTGACTGATCTGGCCGTCGTAGGCGCAGCTGTGGGCAAAGGCCCGCTGGGCGAGCTTGCGGCGCCCGGCCTCGTCCGGCAGCTCCGGAAGCCGTTCGATAAATTCGGGGTAATCGTCGGGGCTGCACAAAATGCAGACATGGCGATGGTTCTTGGCGGCCGCCCGCAGCATGGCCGGGCCGCCGATATCGATGTTTTCCACGGCCTCGTCAAAGGTGAAGTCCGGCCGCGCAATGGTTTGTTCAAACGGATACAGGTTGACGACAACGACATCGATGCAGTCAATGTCGTGCTCCTCCATGGCGCTGCGGTCGAGGTCGCGACGCCCCAGAATGCCGCCGTGAACTTTCGGATGCAGGGTTTTAACGCGGCCATCCATGATTTCCGGAAAGCCGGTGTATGTGCCGACTTCGGTGACCGGCAGGCCGGCTTCCTTGAGAGCCCGGGCCGTGCCGCCCGTTGACAGCAGCCCGAAACCGGCCTGCTGCAGGGCGCTGCCGAGTTCAGCCAGCCCGCGTTTGTCGGAAACGCTCAGCAACGCCCAGCGGCGCGCGGAATTTGTCATGGCGTGTCAGTCCAGTTGGTAGCGGCGAATGCGGTTGCGCAGCGTGGTGCGGGTAATGCCAAGAATGCCGGCAGCCTGCGACTGGTTGCCACCGGTGTGATCCAGTACGGCACGCACCAGCGCGCGTTCCGCTTCGTCCATGACGATGCTGTGCAGATTGTCGGGCGGCGTGTCGCCCATGTCTTCAAGAAACTGGCCGGCCACTTCCAGGACGAAGTCGTGCAGGCAAGGCTGGCGATCCGGATTTTTCATCGAAAAAGCTTTGGTGCCCTCTGACAGGTTCAACTTGCATGTTGCATGCCCCAGGGCGCAACTTTAGCACAACTGGCGGCGGACTAGCCTTCGGCGGCCGGCAAAAAGCGCATGTGAAACCCTGTTGGTTCGCCACCGTCCATAATGAACTCCAGCAGCATGGGCATAAGCACACCGGGTGACATGCCTTCGTCGATGAGGTCATCGTCGCGCAGGTATTCATGAGGATAGAGGCGCCGCGCGCCCAGTACCTGCTGGCTGGCGTCGTAAAAGCGCACTTCCAGGGCCGGGTAGGGAATGGCACGCTCGGCGCGATTGCGCAGGCTGACGCTAAGAATGACTCCGTCATCGATGCTTGGGTGGGTGTGCAGATCCCGCGACACGATCTCGATGGCCTCGTTGAGGTCAATGCGGGTGTCCAGCTTTGGCGACAGGCTGAAAAAACCGCCGGGCAGCGAGCCGGTCCGATGCCAGGAAATGCCAATCTGGATGAGCAGGGCAAGAACAAGCAGTCCGCTCAGAGCCGGCCACAAAAGGTGCTTTGCGCGCTCAATCCGACCGGGCCCGGGCGGGTCGTCATCGGTGTTTTCGGAAAGAATGTCGGCTTCGGGCAGGTCATCATCGTATTCAACGACATCAACCGGCAGCTCGCCCTGAACAAGGTCGGCATGCTCCATCAGCGGCGGCATGCCGCTGGCGCTCAGCGGCCTTGACGGCTCTTGCGGACGGTGGTCGTACAGCTCGGACAGGCTGTTGAAGGTTTTGCCGCAGTTGCCGCAGCGCACAACGCCCGCGGCGGCCGCCAGCAGGCGAGCATCAAGTTCATAGACCGTCTGGCAGGCCGGGCAGCGCGTGTACAGCATGCTTTCAGTCATCGGACGGTCCGCCTGTCAGCTCGCGGTAGCGTTCAATGCGCTGGTCAAATCGCTGCCGGGTTGTCAGCTCGCGCTGTCTGGCGTCTTCCAGATCGGCCCGCAGCTGCCGCAGTCTGGATCTTGTATCGCTGATTTCGCTTTGCAGCCCCCGTGAAATGCCCTTGCCTTCACGGCTGTCCCGGGCGGCCCGACTGGCCAGCTTTTCATACCTGTTTTCATACAGGTCCAGCGACGCTTTCAGCGCTGATTGCTCGTTACGTATCCCTGCCAGCCTGGAATCGCGCTCCAGGCGCAGCTCCTCTTCGCTTCGGTAGGTGGCCAGCAGCATGCGGTCTTGCGTTGCGCGCCGACGCTGCTCGGCCTCTTCCCTGGCCTGCGCGGTGCGGCGCTTGCGCTGCTCAATGATTTCTTCGGGGCTGAGCGCCGGCTCGACCCTTTCCCTTACGGTGCCGTCGGGCCCCAGGCGCACATAGCCGTAATCCTTGTATTCGGTGGGCACGGAGTCGCCATAGTGAGTTTCGCCATTGTCGTCAACCCAGCGATAGACAGACTGGGCCCGTGCTGTGGGAGCCAGCAGAATCAGCGTCAGGACAATGGTCAGGGTTGTGCGCAGCATGACGTTTCCAAACTGGCCCCCTTCAGGCCCCGTACCGCTGCCTGTAGCCTAACATGGCGTCAAGGTCGGCCTCCGGCTGGCCCTTGTGCCGCAGCCACTCCAGCAGGTCCTGAAGACGGGCGACGGAAATCACTTCCAGTCCCAGGTCACGAACCTGCTCAACCGCCGACCGGCTGTGGCCCGGGGCCACTTCCTGGCGGTCCAGCGCGATGGCCACCCCTGCCGGCTGTGCGCGCGCCGCTCTGATCATGGAAAGGGCCTCGTTGATCGCCGTTCCTGCGGTCATGACGTCATCAACAATGAGTACTCGCCCAGCCAGTGGCGCGCCGACAATTGTTCCGCCCTCACCGTGATCCTTGGCTTCCTTGCGGTTGTACGCAAACGGCTTGTTCATGCCGTGATCGCGGGACAGGCACAGCGCGGTGGCCGTGGCCAGCGGTATGCCCTTGTAGGCCGGGCCAAACAGCATGTCAAACTCCAGGCCGCTGTCGACGATGGCATGCGCGTAGCAGCTTGCCAGGCCATCAATGGTCCGTCCTGTGGAAAACAGGCCGGCGTTGAAAAAATAAGGGCTCTGACGCCCCGATTTCAGGGTGAAGTTTCCAAAGCGCAGCGCCTGGCACTCAACGCTCAGCTGCAGAAACTGTTTTGTCCAAGGCTTGATCATGCCTGCATTTTAGGCGAACCGGGCAGTTGGGTCACCTTCTGTACCGCGTGCAGGCAGGCAGTACCGCAGAGCGTCCTTCACGACCCGTCCGATTGGCCTACCATACGGTCTGTTTCAACATGTATTGACAGCTTATGCGCATCATCGCTTTCAACGCCAACGGCATTCGCGCCGCGCACAGAAAAGGTTTTTTTGAGTGGCTTAAAAAACAGAAGGCAGACTTTGTCTGCGTGCAGGAAACCAAGGCCCAGCACTGGCAGCTGACCGACAGGGACTTTTTTCCGGTGGGTTACCACAGCTACTATCACGATGCCGAAAAGAGGGGGTATTCCGGCACGGCGATTTATTCGAAGCATCAGCCAAAGCAGGTGATTTACGGGCTGGGCTGGGAGGAGTTCGACCGCGAAGGGCGCTGGCTGCAGCTGGATTTTGACAACCTCAGCGTGGTGTCACTGTATTTTCCGTCGGGAACATCGGGCGACGAGCGCCAGGAATTCAAGTACCGCTGCATGGATTATTTGCGCCCGCGGCTGGAGGAGTTTGTCGCCTCGGGCCGTGAATACGTCATTTGCGGTGACTGGAACATCGCGCATAAAAAAATTGACATCAAAAACTGGCGCTCCAACCAGAAGAACTCGGGGTTTCTGCCCGAGGAGCGGGCCTGGCTGGACGAGGTCTTCGGGCCGGTGGGCCTGGTCGATACGTTCAGGGAGGTCGATCCGCGTGAGGACCGCTATACCTGGTGGTCCTACCGGGGCAACGCGCGCGCCAACAACGTGGGCTGGCGGATTGATTACCAGGTGGCCACGCCCGGCTTTGCTGCGCTGGCGCGCAAGGCGGAAATTCACGCCGAGGACAATTTTTCCGACCACGCGCCCCTGATCATCGATTACGACGCGCCCGAGCCATGATGGCGGCATCACCGAGATGAAGGCAGCGCCGCAGTCACGCTGGCGCCGTGCCTGGCTGGTGTATACGCGCCCTTCGGCGCTGCGGATGCTGTTTCTGGGCTTTTCCGCTGGGCTGCCTTTCATGCTGGTGTTTGCCACGCTGACAGCCTGGCTGCGAGATGCCGGCGTGTCGCGCACGGCAATAGGCTTTTTTGCCTGGATAGGAATCACCTACTCCATCAAGGTGCTGTGGTCGCCGGTGATCGACAGGCTCAGGCTGCCGCTTCTTACCAGGATATTCGGCCAGCGCCGCGGCTGGATGCTTTTGGCCCAGCTGGGCATCATGGCGGGCCTGGCGGCCATGGCGGTGGTCGATCCGGTCGAGCATATCCGGGTTCTGGCGCTTTTGGCGCTGCTGGTGGCTTTTGCCGCCGCCACCCAGGATGTGGCCATCGACGCGTTCCGTATTGAGTCGGATTCGGCCGACTACCAGGCAGCGCTGGCGGGCACCTACGTGCTCGGTTACCGGCTGGCCATTCTTGCGGCCGGGGCCGGCGCGCTCTACATTGCCGACTACCGCAGCTGGACAGCGGCCTATCTGGCCATGAGCGCCCTGGGGCTGGTGGGCGTGATGACCACGCTGCTGTCGCCGGAGCCGTCGTCGCCCGAGCGCCTTGATATCGAAAGGGACCCGCTGGTTGTTGCTTGGCGCCAAAAGACGCGCCTGACCGGCATGCCATCCAATGTGGCTGCATGGCTGATCGGGGCCGTGGCAGCGCCGCTGGCCGATTTTTTTCGCCGCAACGGCTGGCTGGCGGTGCCGGTGCTGGCGCTGGTGGGCCTGTTCAAGATGTCGGATATTTCGATGGCGGCCATGGCCAATCCCCTGTACCTGGATCTGGGCTTTACGCTCAGCCAGATTGCCACTGTCACCAAGCTGTTTGGCGTGTTCATGACCATTGCCGGCGGGCTTTTGGGCGGCGTGTTGGTGGCGCGCTACGGGCTGCTGCCCATGCTGCTGGCATCGGCGATTGCCGTGGCAGCCACCAATCTGCTGTTTGCCTGGCTGGCGACCACCGGTCCGCAGCTGTGGGCGCTGTTCATGACCATAGGCGCCGACAATCTGGCCAACGGCATTTCTGCCACGGTATTTATTGCCTGGCTGTCATCGCTGGTCAGTCGCCGCTATACGGCGACCCAGTACGCGCTGTTCAGCTCATTCATGACCCTGCCCGGCAAGATCATGGGCGGGCCATCGGGCTGGATAGTCGACCAGGCCGGCTATCCGTTCTTTTTCATCTATGCTGCGGGCTTGGGAATTCCGGCTGTTCTTCTTATTGTCTGGCTGATGAGCACGCGTTTTGAGATTGACGGTGCGGCCCGGACTCAGACCAGCGCTGAAAACGGCACCGGCGAGTCAATCAGCGAGTAAAGATGGTGCCGGCCAGCACGGTTTGCTGCGCCCCGGTAATGCTGCGCGTATCCACCCGTTCGCCGCGCAGGCGACGTTCGGCCAGCCAGGCAAACAGCGTGGCTTCAATATAGTCGGGGTCCACACCGTATGCGGCGGTGCTTTCAACCCTGAGCCCGGGCAGCAGCCGCCTGATTCGGCCGGTGAGGTCATGATTGTGCACGCCTCCGCCGCAGACCAGCAGCGTCGATTCGGCGGGCGCGGGGTCAAGGCCGGCAATGGCATCAGCCAGCGTGCGCGCACTCAGTTCGGCCAGCGTGGCCTGAATGTCCGCGGGCCGGCTGGCGGCCCGGTTGGGCAAATGCGTATCCAGCCATGTCGGGCTGAAATATTCAATGCCCGTGCTCTTGGGGGGTGAAAGTGCAAAAAAAGGATCCTTGACCAGGGATGCCAGCCAATTCTCGTCAACTGTGCCACTGGATGCCCACTCGCCTCCGTGGTCAAAGGCGGCGTCAGAGTGGTGGCGCCGGTACCACTCGTCCAGCAGGCAGTTTGCCGGGCCTGTATCAAAGCCGACAGTCGCTGTCTCCGGTGCCAGGACGGTCAGGTTGGCAATGCCGCCCAGATTCACGACCAGGCGGGCTTTTGCCGGCAATCTGAACAAGTGCTCATGCAAAAGTGGCGCCAGGGGTGCACCCTGGCCACCGGCGGCCAGGTCGGCGCGCCTGAAGTCGGCCACAACGGTAATTCCGGTTTGCTGCGCCAGTCGCCAGGGGTCGCCAATTTGCAGCGTGAAAGGGGGCGTGGCACAGGGGTGGTGCAGAACCGTTTGTCCGTGGCTGCCGATGGCGGTGATGTCGGCCGGCCGGCAGCCGGCCATTTCGATAATTTCAAGCGCTGCGGCAGCCAGCGCATCTCCCAGGGCGGCGTCGAGCCTGGCCAGCCGCATGCTGGGGAAGACGTCCGGGTTGCGACGCAGGTCGGAGAGAGCCGCCCTGAGGCTGTCATCAAAGCCAAACGTGTGGCTTGCCAAAACCTCGATCTGTCGGCTGCCAGGCCTGGCAACCACCGCATCCATGCCGTCCATGCTGGTGCCCGAAATCAGGCCGATGAACAGCCCCTGGGTCACCGCGCGATCCTAGCAGCTGCTGCTGACGACAGAGCAGTCGTCTGAATGGTTGCCTGCCAGCAGGGTTCGGGTGGCGGTCAGGCGGTCGAGGCGCGCCAGCATGACGTCACCCAGCTGGCTGAAGCTTTCCATCTGGTCACGCGGCAGCGGGTCGGCCTGCGGCAGATCAACCGTGCGCGGGTTGCGGTGCACGCCGTTGACCAGGAATTCATAATGCAAATGCGGACCGGTGGCCCAGCCGGTGGCGCCGACCCGGCCTATGGTCTGCCCCTGGCGGACGCGCTCACCGCGCTTTGCCAGTTTTTTGGATAGATGCAGGTACTTGGTAACAATGTTGTTGCCGTGCTGTATGAAAATGTAGTTGCCGTTGGCCTGGGTGTAGCCGGCCTCAATGACCTTGCCGTCACCCGATGCCCATACCGGTGTGCCCGTTGGCGCAGCATAGTCTGTGCCGTTGTGCGGCCGAACCTGGCCATTGACCGGGTGCAGGCGGCGCGGATTGAAGTTGGACGACACGCGGGTAAAGTTGAGCGGCGTGCGCAAAAAAGCCTTGCGCATGGGTCGTCCGTCGGGGGCAAAGTAGTCGGCTCCGCTGCCGGCGTCAAAGCGCAGGGCCTCAAACGGTTGGCTGCGGTTGACGAAGCGGGCCGCCAGAATGTCGCCGTCGCGCAGGTGCTCGCCATCGCGCCACACCTCTTCATACACCAGGGCAAAATGGTCACCGGAACGGATGTCCAGCGCAAAGTCGATATCCCAGCCAAAAATGTCGGCCAGCCGCATGATCATGGCGTCGGACAGGCCGGCCCGGACTGCGTCCCTGTATAGCGAGCTGGTCACAATGCCCGATTTCTCGACGATGCGACGGTCAAGGTCGCGAGGCTCGGTTCGCGTTTGCAGACCTTCTTCAGTTTGCTCCACAAACAGCCAGGCGGCTTCATTCAGCTCCGTGCGCAAGGCCCTGAACCCGGTGTCGACGTCAATATTGAACGCAAACTGATCGCCGGGTCGAATGCGCGCCAGATCGCGTTCATCACGGGCTGCTTCAGCCACCTGGTGCAGCAATCCGGCGCTCAGGCCCAGCTGCCGGAAAACCTGTTCCAGCGTCTGGCCGGGCTTGATTTCGACAACCTGCCATTCGCGCTCATCGCCAGGGCTGTCGTAGTCGTTGAGCAGTGCGTTGGCTGCCCGAACAGCATTGAGGGCTTCTTTCTTGTCTGGTGAGCTGATATCCGGAAGCTCCAGAGACTGTACCCGTGCAGCAGGAGTGCCTTCGGAACCGCCAGGCACCAGCATGAATCCCAGCCCCAAAGCGACAAGCCCGGCGGCGGCCAGGCTTGTGCGCGGGCGGGCGCCAAAAGCTTTTTTGCCCCGTTTCAGCAGCGCGCCTGACCGCAGCATCAGCTGATCCAGCAGCGGCTGCAATGTGCGCTGCAAATGACGTGCTGCAGCGCCTGCAGACTTGCGGCGCACGCGTCGCCTGCCAGCGGTTGCCATCGGTTTCTTGCTCATGTAAAGACTAACTGAACCCTTAAAAAAGGTAACATTACCGGCTTATGGCCGTTCAAGTCAACGGATTTTGATCGCGCCTGCTGTTAAAAAACTGTCAGGGACAGCACGATAAAAATGACCGGAATCAGCGAAATTATCCGTGGCGCCGCCGAGGTGATCCACGAGGCCGACCTTGAAAAACGCCTGCAGGAAGGGCGGCCGCTGCGCATCAAGGTCGGTTTTGACCCCACCGCACCGGATTTGCACCTGGGGCACACAGTGATCCTCAACGCCATGCGCCGTTTCCAGGATCTTGGGCATCAGGTTATCTTCCTGATCGGGGACTTTACGGGCATGATCGGTGACCCCAGCGGCAAGAACGTAACCCGCAAGCCGCTGACTCGCGAAGAGGTTGAGGCCAATGCCCAGACCTATGCCGAGCAGGTGTACAAGGTGCTGGACAGTGAACGCACCGAGCTGCGTTTCAACTCCGAGTGGTTTTCGGACATGAGTGCCGCCGACATGATCAGGCTGGCCTCGCAGCACACCGTTGCACGCATGCTTGAGCGTGACGATTTTGAAAAGCGCTACCGTGCGGAGCAGCCCATTGCCATTCACGAGTTTCTCTATCCGCTGGTGCAGGGCCACGACTCGGTGGCGCTCAGGGCCGATGTGGAGATGGGCGGCACGGACCAGAAGTTCAATTTGCTGGTGGGCCGTCAGCTGCAGCAGCAAAGTGGGCAGGCGCCGCAGATAATCATTACCTGGCCGTTGCTTGAAGGCACCGATGGCGTTCAGAAGATGTCCAAGTCGCTGGGCAATTACATCGGCATCAACGAGCCGGCCGACGACATGTTCGGCAAGCTGATGAGTATTTCCGATGAGCTCATGTGGCGTTATTTCGAGCTTTTGAGCTTTCGGCCACAGGGCGAGATTCTCCGTTTGCAGGACGAAGTTGCGGGCGGCGCCAACCCCCGTGACGCCAAGTTTTCCCTGGCGGAGGAAATTGTTGATCGCTTTCACGGGGCCGGCGCCGGAAAACGGGCGCGCGGCGTATTCATCGCCCGTTTTCAAAAGGGGCAGATGCCCGATGACATGCCAGAGTTCAGGCTGGAGCCTGGCCCGGACGGGCTGGGCATTGCCGCCGCCTTGACCGCCTGCGGCCTGACGGCATCGAATTCAGAGGCTTTTCGAATGATCAGGCAGGGCGCTGTAAGGGTGGACGGCCACAAGGTGGAAAACCGGGAGCTGTTGCTCGACAAGGGCTTTGTCGGGGTTTTGCAGGTAGGCAAGCGCCGCTTTGCCAGGGCGCGGGTCGAATAGCACGGACTACTGGCCCCAGCGTGGAGCGTCTTCAAGAAACGCCCGCTCTTCTGCAGTGCTTGTGCGTCCGAGTGCCCGGTTGCGGTGAGGAAAGCGCCCGAAGCGTTCAATAACATCCGCGTGCTCACGGGCATACTTCAGGAAGGACGCAGTCAGCTCAGGGTGGTCGGGAAAATCCGCTGCCAGCCTTTCATATGATTGCACCGACAGGCGCTGGGCAAGCCGGTCCTCGCTGTGCTCCAGCGGCAGATAGAAAAAAGCCCGTTCGGCCAGTCCCAGCTCACGATCGGCGCCGTTCATCAGGCCGGCCAGCGCCAGTGCCAGCGCCTGGCTGTCGTGGGCAAAGGCCTGCGCCTGGCCGCGGTAGATCACCCGGGGTGCCTGATCCAGCGCCAGAATCATTGCCAGTCGGCCGCGCGCAGACACAAGCCATTCGGTCAGGGCTCCGGCCGCCGCCTTCTTCATGGTCGCCTCGAAAACTTCGCGAACCTGCTCGTCCTGCTGCCGGGTGGGCTTAAACCACAGCCCCATGCGCTCATCAATGGCGCCGGCATCGTGCGCTGCCGGCCCGAACCAGTATTCGAGCAGGTCCCCGGGCCTGACAGTCATGATGATTCCTGCACGCGCAATACGTTTAAGTCAAGACGATTGAAGGCGGTTCAACGCCAGCCCGGCCCGCCAGGACGCAGGGTCAGCCCTTGGGGCCCAGCAACAGCCAGATGATCAGGCCGACCACAGGGAACAGAAGCAGGATGAGAATCCACAGGACCTTGGCGACCATGCCGGCACTGCTGGCCGCCACTTTCAAAACCGCCCAAATGACAATGATCAGCCAGATCAGCCCAAGAATGCCGCTACCAATTGTTACGCCCATTTGTACTGTCCTCTTTTATTGTTGATGGCAGTGTGCTCAAGCATGCTTGCTGGCGCTGCCGCAGTCAAGCAAAACCGCTTTGCGGGTGTGGCAGATCCAGGCTCTCATCACAAACGCGGGTGCTCAGTTCCTGGCAGAATGGCAGGGGTCAAGGCCTCGACAGGTGCGGGCCAGCAGCGCAGGAGCGGGCGCGTGAGGACCAATGCATCGTAACAGGCGTGCCCGGCCGGCCTTGAGGCGAGGGTACAACAGCTGCAGTTGCCGCCAGGAAAAAAGAATTTTGAAAAAAGACTTGACGTGGGGAAATGAGGGGCTATAATGCGCCGTCTCGCTGGTCACAAGACGCCGTTTTGAAATGAAGCGGCAGCGGGCGACACCAAAAAAGAATTTCGATTCAGGTGTTGACTTTTAAAATGTCTTGATTATAATGGCCAGCCCGGTTCGCGAAATGCGCCGGATCAGAAGCAAGACCAGTTCATTAACAAATCAAGCAGGTAATTTGTGTGGGTGCCCTCGATTGGCAGATGCCATTTGAGAGCAACCTGTCCTAGAAATTACGTGAGTTATACGTTTAATTCCAGGGCGGGGTCTGCTCGCAGTTCTAAAGCTTTTT